>JACPDV010000201.1 GCA_016183835.1 Armatimonadota bacterium | reverse complement strand
GTAGGTGAGCGTCTTCGCCGTGGCCGGCAGGGCGGCGGCGAGGACGAAGATGAACGTGGTTCGCATGGTTGTTCCCAGGGTCAAATCCAGAGTTGGCAAATATCATCCACGGTCCATTCGACCGTGCGGTCGTCCAGCCTCATGACCTCCGGGCTGCGCGACAGGTAGCCGTCCACGCTGCACTCGGGGAGCACGCGCGAGCGCATGGTGTACGGCCCCGCGCGGCGCACCGGGGCGATCTCGCGGCGGCGGCGCACCGCCTCGACCACGGTCGCGCGGATCTCCTTCCGCACCGTCTCCACCGGCCGGTGGAGCGCCTGCTCGATGCCGCGGCCCAGCTTGGTGGCGACCGTGAAGATGCCGGGGACGAGCGCCCCGGCCTCGGCACAGGCCTTGTCGTCGCCCGAGCAGAAGAGCGTGGGCACGCCGCAGGTGCCGGCCATGATCGCGCGGCAGCCGAACTCGCCGTGCGGCTCGCCGTTGAGCTCGTAGAACTCGACTGTCTTCGACGAGTAGGTGTGGCAGAGCGGCGCCGCGGGCGTGCCGGCCATCGCGTGCTGGCCGACGAACATCAGCCCGTCGAAGCTCCCGTCGAGGTAGTACGGAGCCCGGATGCCGCCGCCGTGGGAGATGAACCAGGCCCGCGGGTGGAACTGAAGGATGTCGATGCCGCCCGAGCCGTGCCCGTCCCAGACCACGACCTCGGCGCCGGGGTCGACGTCGAGCACGCCGTCCACGGCGGCGTTGACCTCGCCGGTGAGCATGGCCATGGCCTGCAGCTTGGCGGGGGTGGCCTCGCTGGCGCGGGTCTGCTCCCAGCGGCTGACCAGGCACGGGCCTTCGAGGTCGGTCAGGATGTAGATCTTCATGGTCGGATCAGGCCCGGGCGTCCCGTTGTCGCAGGTGCCGGGATGGATGTCAAGAGGGTGGCGCGCGACGAATCGGCACCCCCTCCTGGCCAAGGAGAGGGTGCCGGCTTCCGGCGACGGCGGCTCAGGCGCAATCCGGCTTGACAGTTCGGCCCAGCGGGGTAACCTCCGGAGCGGGGAGCGGGCCGCGGCGCATCCCCGGAGACGCAACCCAATGCGGCTGGCCGGCCACGAGATCAGCTTCGGCTCCCGCACCTACGTGATGGCGGTGCTCAACGTCACGCCCGACTCGTTCAGCGGCGACGGGCTGGCCGGCGACCCCACCGCCGCCGTGGCCCGCGCGCTGCAACAGCAGGACGACGGCGCCGACCTGCTCGACGTGGGCGGCGAATCCACCCGGCCGGGCGCCGAAGAGGTGTCCGTCAAGGACGAGATCCGCCGCGTGGTGCCGGTCATCGCCGCGCTCAAGGAGGCGGTGACCATCCCGGTGAGCATCGACACCCGCAAAGCCGCCGTGGCTGCCGCCGCACTGGCCGCCGGCGCCGACCTGGTCAACGACGTGAGCGGGCTGACGTTCGATCCCGATCTGGCCGGCGTGGTGGCCGGGGCCGGCGTGCCGGTGGTCCTGCAGCACAGCCTGGGGACGCCGCAGACGATGCAGAACGATCCGCGCTACGACGACGTGGTGGAGGAGGTGATCGCCGGGCTCGCGGAGCGGCTGGAGCGCGCGGCGGCGGCGGGGATCGCGCGGGAGCAGTGCTTCGTGGACCCGGGGATCGGGTTCGGCAAGCGGACCGAGCACAACCTGGCGTTGATCCGTGGTTTGGGCGAGCTGCGGCGGCTCGGGCCGCCGGTCCTGGTGGGTCCGTCGCGCAAGCGGTTCATCGGCGAGGTGCTCGGCCTGCCGGTGGAGGAGCGGCTGGAGGGCACGGCGGCGGCCGTGGCTTTGTCGATCGCGTATGGTGCGGACGTTGTGCGGGTACACGATGTCAAAGTGATGGTGCGCGTGGCGCGGATGGCCGACGCCGTGGTGCGCGGCGGGATGGAGTGAGTCGTGGAGGCGCGCCGGGCCCTGCTCGGGCTGGGATCGAACCTGGGCGACCGGCTCGCCACGCTGCGCTCGGCGGTGTCTGGGCTGGCCGAGGTGGCGGGCGTGGACGTGACAGGTTGCTCGTCGGTCTACGCGTCGCCGCCGATGGGGCCGGTGGCGCAGGGCGAGTTCCTCAACGCCGCGGTGGCGGTGGAGACGGAGCTCGCGCCGCGCGAGCTGCTGTCGGCCTGTCTGGCGGTCGAGGCGGCGCACGGGCGCGAGCGACGCGAGCGCTGGGGGCCGCGCACGCTCGACATCGACGTGTTGTGGATGGAGGGCGTCCGCCTGGCCGAGGCGGGGTTGAGCATCCCGCATCCCGGGCTGGCGGAGCGGGCGTTCGTGCTCCGGCCGCTGGCCGAGCTGGCGCCGGAGCTGCGGCTGCCCGACGGACGGACCGCGGCGGCGGCGGTCGAGGAGTTGGTCGACGATGCCTGTGTTCGAATACCGGGCGCGCGACTCCGTGGGTAACTCGGACGAAGGCAGCCTCGAGGCGGTCAGCCGTGAGGTGGCCTTGGCTGAGCTGCACGAGCGCGACCTGCACGTCTCGTTCCTGGCGCCGCGCGCCGAGCCGCGCCGGCCCCACCCGGCGCATCCGGCCGCGCCCGGCGTGCAGGGCGCCTTCACGTTCGTCAGCCTGCGCGACCGCAGCTTCCTCTGGCGGCAGGCGGCGCAGATGCAGATCGCCGGGATGAGCATATCGCACACGCTCACCCTCCTCGGCGACACCGGCCGCGGCCCGCTGGCGCGGTTCTGCCAGCGGCAGGCGTCGGCCGCCGGCGAGGGGCAGCCGCTCAGTCGCCTGATCAGCGAGGCGCCCGAGCTGTTCGGCCCGCTCGAGTACGGCCTGATCCGCGCCGGCGAGGCGCTCGGTCGCCTCGACGTGCAGATGAACCGGCTCGCCGAGAACTTCGAGAAGGAGATCTCGCTCCGCAACAAGGTCCGCTGGCGGCTGATGTACGTGGTCCTCACCGCCCTCGCCAGCGTCGCCTGCAGCTACGTCATCACCGTGGTGGTGCCGGCCATCGGCGGCGCCGCCGTGCTCCCCGCCACCCTCCGGTTCCTGGTGCCCTACGGCATCGCCGCCGCCGCGCTGCTCGCGCTCCGTGTGGCGTTCTACTCGAGCCCCGCCGCGCGCTGGGCCATCGATCGGTTCAAGCTCGCCGTGCCCTTCCTCGGCGGCGTCTTCCGGCGGCTCTCCATCGCTCGCTTCGCCCGCTCGCTGAGCGCCCTGGTGGGCGCCGGTCTGCCCGTGGGCGAGGCCCTCGAGATCGCCGCGCCCACCACCGGCAACGTCTTCCTCGCCCAGCGGCTGCTCGAGCTGCCGCCGCTCGTTCGCGACGGCCTGCCGCTGGCCAGCGCCCTGGTCAAGAGCGGCCAGTTCCCGCCGCAGGTGGTGCAGATGGTCTTCACCGGCGAGGAGGCCGGCAGCATCGACACGCTGCTCGACAAGGTCGCCCAGTACTACGAGGCCGACGCCGAGAGCAGCGCCATGATCCTCGCCATCGCCGGCTGTGTGGCGCTGATGCTGATCCAGGGGATCATGGTCGGAATCTACGTGATTCGCTTCTGGACCAACTTCTACGGTGCCGGCAGCTTCAATGTCCCGGGCCTGGGCGACTTGCTGGAGTAGTCCCGATGCGCGGCAATCTGGACTACTACAGCCTCCTGGGCGTCCCGCGCGACGTCGGCTCCGAGGAGCTCAAGCGCCGCTACCGCCAGCTCGTGCGGCAGTTCCACCCCGACGTGGCGCTCGACCCCGAGGCCGCCCACGAGCGCTTCATCGCCCTGGTGGAAGCCTACCGCACCCTCAGCGACCCCGTCCGCCGCCGTGCCTACGACGCCCTCCAGGCGACCGCGCCGCCCGTCACCCAGACCCGCGAGGTGCAGGTGCAGCGGCAGATCGACGACTGGTTCCGCCATGCCGTGCACGAGATGGAGGAGGGCGACCTCCACGGCGCCGCGGCGCAGTGCCGCAAGATCCTCGCGCTCGACAACCGCCACGCCGCGGCCCAGGCCCTCCTCGGCGACATCCACGCGCAGCGCAACGAGTGGGACCAGGCGCTCACCAGCTACTCCGGCGCCGTGGCCGCCGCCCCGCGCAACCCGGTCTACGCGCGCAAGCTGCGCGACGCCGCGTCCGAGGGCCAGCGCGTGCGCGCCACCGAGGAGCGCAGGCGCCATGCCGCCGAGAACCGCCGGCGCGCCGTGGATCTGCTCAACGCTCGCCACGACATCGGCGCCTACACCAGCCTGGTGACCCTCGCCTGGATCGGCAGCCTGCTCGGCTGGGCGACCGTCGATCCGGGGTCCGCCGGGCGGCTCTGGTGGCCGCTCCCGCTCCACGTCTCCCTGGCCGCCGCCGGCGCCGGTGTCGGGCTCGGGTTCCTCCTCGGGCTGAACCACTTCACCCCACTCCACCACGCGCCGCACGACACGCCCCGCGGGCAGTGGATGGCCTTGGTCCTCGGCCTGATCGGGCTGGCCTCCTTCTACCTCGCCGCCGCCGTCTACTGCGTCTGGGCGGCGGTGCGCGAGCGGCTCACGCCGTGGCTCTCGCTCAGCCTGGCGCTGGCAATGGGAACCGTCGCGACGCTGACGCTTCTTTCGTTCTTCGCCCCGCCGCCGTGGGCGGGCCTGTGGCGGAGCACGGCGTTGTGGAGCGGGAACCTGGTCTTCCCGGCGCTGCTCCTCGGCACGGGCGCCGGGCGGCTCGGCCTGCGGCAGGTGGGCTAGGAGGCGGCGTTGGGGATCCTCCGGCAGCCCGACGGCATGCGCGCCCTCTCCCGCCAGTGGTGGCGCGAGGGACGCACCCTCGGCCTCGTGCCGACGATGGGCAACCTGCACGAGGGTCATCTCTCGTTGATGCGTAGCGCCGTGGCCGAGTGCGACGAGGCGGTGGCCAGCATCTACGTGAACCCGCTCCAGTTCGGCGCCGGGGAGGACTTCGACGGCTACCCGCGCACCTGGGAGGCCGACCTGGCAACGCTGGCCGAGGCCGGCGTGGCGACGGTCTTCGCGCCTACCGACGCGGTCATGTACCCGCCCGGCTTCGCCACCAGCGTCGAAGTGGCGGGGCTCACCGACGGGCTCTGCGCCCGGAGCCGGCCGGGGCACTTTCGCGGCGTCACCACGGTGGTGATGAAGCTGCTCTGCGTGGTGCTCCCCCACCGCGCCTACTTCGGCGAGAAGGACTACCAGCAGTTGGCGGTCATCCGCCGGATGACCGACGACCTGGGGCTCGGCGTGCAGATCGTGCCGATGCCGACCTGGCGCGAGCCGAGCGGGCTGGCCATGAGCAGCCGCAACGGGTACCTGTCGGACGACGAGCGGGCGCGGGCGGTGGTCCTGAGCCGGGCGATCGCGGCGGCGCAGTCGGTGGCGGCCGAGACTGACCAGGCGGCGGCGATCCTCGCCGCGGCCAACGAGGTGTTGGCGGCGGAACCGTTGGCCAGGGTCGACTATGTTGAGTTGGTGGACGCGGAGACGCTGGAGCCGCTGGAGCGGGTGGAGCGGCCGGCGCGGCTCTGCCTGGCGGTGCACATCGGGCCGGCGCGGCTGATCGACAACGGGCCGGTTCTCCCTCCCGGATCCCCTCTGCCGTTGGGAGAGGGCTAGGGTGAGTGTGTCTGTAGAGCAGGCGGAGTGATCGGCAAGCACGGCTGCGAGCTCAGTCCGCCACCCCCTCCTTGGCAAGGAGGGGGTGTGAGAGAGGGGCACTGGGCGACAAGGAAATGAGCAATAGAAACGGACTCCGGATCGGCATCGTCGGCGCCGGCGCCATCGGCGGGCGCATTTGCCGCGCGCTGGACAGCGGCGAGGTGCCCGGCGCCGCGCTCGCGGGCCTGTGCGAGGTGGACGAGGCCAAGCGCCGGAGCGTGCTCGACGGCCTCCAGCACCCGCCGCCCTCCTCCGCCACCCCGGCCGAGCTGGCTGCGGCATGTGACTTGGTGGTCGAGGCGGTCTCGCCCGGCTTCGCGCCCGAAGTGATCGAGGCGGCCGTGACGCATGGCGCCGACGTGGTGGTGATGAGCGTGGCCGGGCTCGTGGGCCGCGACGATCTGGTGGAGCTCGCTGCCCGGCATGGCCGGCGGATCTACGTGCCTACCGGCGCCATCGCCGGGCTCGACGCCGTCCGCGCCGCGGCCGTGGCCGGCCTCGACGAGGTCACCCTGACCACCACCAAGCCGCCCGCCGGGCTCGCCGGTGCGCCGCATGTGGTGGAGCACGGCCTCGACCTGGCAGCCTATCGCGAGCCCACGGTGATCTTCGACGGCTCGGCGCGCGAGGCGGTGGCGGCGTTCCCGAAGAACGTCAATGTCTCGGCTGCGCTGAGTCTGGCGGGGCTCGGCGTGGACCGCACCCGTGTCCGGGTGGTGGTGGACCCCACGGCCGACACGAACCGCCACGAGATCACGGCGACGGGAGCCGCCGGGCGGCTGACGCTGGCCGTGGACAATGTGCCGTCGCCGGACAACCCGAAGACCAGCTACCTCGCGGCGCTCTCCGCCATCGCCCTGCTGCGCCGCCTGACGTCGTCCCTGGTGGTGGGCTCATGACCGCTTTCGAGCTGCGCGAGGATGTCCGCCGGTGGCTGGCCGAGGCTCTCGGCTCGGGCGACGTCACGTCGTTGGCGTGCGTGCCGCCCGACCGGGCCGCCACCGGGCGGCTGGTGGCGAAGCAGGCCGGCGTGCTGGCCGGGCTGCCTCCGGCGATGGCCGTGTTCGCCGAGCTGAACGGCGCGCGGCACGGCGGGCCGCTGCTCACCGACGGCGACGAGCTGGTGCCGGGCGCGCTGATCGCCGAGCTGCGCGGCTCGGCGCGGTCGATCCTGGCGGGCGAGCGGCTGGCGCTCAACCTGCTGCAGCGGCTGAGCGGCGTGGCCACGCTGACGCGCCGGTTCGTGGAGGCCGTCGCGGGCAGAGCGGCGATCCTGGACACGCGCAAGACCACGCCGGGCCTGCGGGCGCTGGAGAAGGCGGCGGTTCGCGCCGGCGGCGGGCGGAACCACCGGTTCGGGCTGTTCGACGGGGTGCTGATCAAGGACAACCACATCGTGGCGGCCGGGGGGATCGCCGCGGCGGTGCGCGCCGCGCGGGACAAGGCGCCGCACACCTTGGTGATCGAGGTGGAAGTCGAGACGCCGGCGCAAGTGACCGAGGCGCTCGCGGCCGGCGCCACGGCGCTCCTGCTGGACAACATGCCGCTCGACCGGCTGCGCGACGCGGTGGAGCGGTGCCGCGGGCGCGCCTGGACGGAGGCGTCGGGCGGGATCACGCTGGAGACCGTGGCGGCGGTGGCGGACACGGGGGTGGACGCGATCTCGGTCGGGGCGCTGACGCAGTCGGCGCCGGCTCTCGACATTTCGCTGGACCTCGAGCTGGAGTGACGGAAAGGACGGACGGATGGAGCAGACGCTGGCGATCCTCAAGCCGGATTGCGTGAAGCGCGGACTGATGGGCACGGTGATGGCGCGCATTGAGGCAGCGGGCTTCGCGGTCCGCGCGATGCGCATGGTGCGGCTGACCGAGGCGCAGGCGCGGGCGTTCTACGCCGTGCACGCGGGGAAGGGCTTCTACGAGGGGCTGATCGCGTTCATGACCGAAGGTGCGTGCGTGGCGCTGATCCTCGAACGCGAGAACGCGGTGGACCACTGGCGGGAGGTGCTGGTGCCGCTGCGCGACGAGTTGGCGGAGGACCTGACGCGCAACCTGGTGCACGGCAGCGACGCGCCGGAGACGAGCGCGTTCGAGCGGGGGTTCTTCTTTGCGGGGTGGGAGATGGTGTGAAGGGGGTCACGCCCCCAACCCCGGCCGGTAGGCCGTGCACTCCACCTCGATCCGGATTCCGCCCCAGAGCACCGATTGGCAGGTGATCCGGGTGGGCCTCGGCGGGTTGGGGAAGTACTCGCGGTAGACCGCGTTGAAGGCGTCGAAGTCGCCGATGTCGCGGAGGTGCACCGTGACCTTCACCACGTGGTCGAGGGAGCAGCCGGCCAGGGCCAGCAGGTCGCGAAGGTGGTCGAGCACGAGGCGCGTCTCGGACTCGATCGTGCCGAGCACGGCCTCCTGGGTGACCGGGTCCACCGGCCCCTGGCCGGCGACGAACACCCAGTCGCCCACCCGGAGCGCCTCGGAGTAGGGCCAGGCGTCGGGATCCTCTCCGGGGAGGAAGTACGCCTCGCGGGGGGGCCGACTCATCGGCGCAGCGGCACGCCGCCGAGCCGCGGACCCGCGATGAGCTGCACGCTGCCGTCGAGGCGGCCCACGTTGGCCCCGCGGTCGTGCCGCGGCGCGGGGAAGACCCCGTCGGCGTCGAACAGCATGACCTGCGAGACGGGCAGCCGACGGACATCGGCGCCGCCGATGCCGAGCGGCATGGCGTAACTGAGCGAGCCGTGACGCGGGTCGCTGGGGCAGGTCGCTTGGAGCGGCCGGTAGGTCGGATTGTTCACCTGCACGAACCACTGGTCGGCGTCGGGCAGGCGGTTGTCGTAATCCTGGGCATAGGACAGGAGCGCGCGGGAGATGTCCTTCATCCCGGCCTGGCAGACCAACTGCCGGCGGTGCTCGAGCTGCTCGGCGGGCGAGATCAGCGACACCACCACCCAGACCATCAGGCCGGCGGCGCAGAGCTCCAGCACGCGCGGGAGTGGCAGCCAGGCCGGCCGCTTCTGGGGCAGCCGCTGCATCACGGCCTCGGTGAATCCCGGCCGGGCGGTGACCGAGGCGTACGCCTCGGTGAAGCGCTGACGGTCGCGGCGCAGCTCGGCCAGGTAGGCGCGGGCTTCGGCGTCGCTGTCGAGCAGGCGCTCCAAGGCGGCGCGCTCGCGCGCGTCCAGGCCCTCATCGTCGTACGATGCCAGCCGGTCGCGCCATTCGGTGTTCATCTCACACCCCTCCCCGGCCGGCGATCACCCGCAGGCCGGGCTCCTCGCCTTCGAGGCCCTCGAACAGCTCCCTGAGCCGGTTCTTCGCCCGGTGGCAGCGCACCCGCACGTTGTTGACCGTGGTCTTGAGGAGGCTGGCGATCTCCTCGTATTCCAGGTCCTCGAGATAGCGGGCGGCCAGCACCTGGCGATACTGGTCTGGCAGCCGGTTCAAAAGGGCGCACAGCTCGCCCGGCTCGTCGTGCCGGTCGGGCGGCGCCGGAATGGCCTCGAAGCGCTCTGTCTCGATCTCACTGGTGCGAGCCTGCCGGCGGAGGTGCTTGTAGCACAGCCGCTGCGTGATGCCGTGCAGCCAGGCTCCCACCCGGTCCGGGTCACGCAGCCGGCGGATCTGCCGGTAAGCCGCCACGAAAGTGTCCTGGGCCAGGTCTTCGGCGGCATCGCGATCGCTCACCAGATGAAACGCCGCCGCGACGGTACGGTCTTTGTAGCGCTCCACCAGGACGGAGAACGCTTCGACTTCGCCATCGCGAACGGCTTCCACCAATTCGGCGTCGGTCATTGCGCCTCGACCTCCCATGGTCATGTCCACGCCTCGTCTTCCTTCATTACAGGTCCGGCGCGGCGGGATCGGGGGGAGTCAACACTCGTCCGCCCGCCGGGGTTCCGCGCCCGTCGGCGAGAGTCTACCATGAGCGGTGAAGAGCCGGTTACGACCCGGTGACGAACTTCACGTGGCCGTCCCACCAGACCGCGTTCTTGCCCCCGTTCTCCGTGCCGCCGAAGTGCCACGACTCGGCGTCCGCCATCACCGGGAGCTGGTTCAAGTCCTGCCCCAGGAACTTCAGCCGTTTGGTCGGCAGCCCGTTGAACAAGGAGACCCAGCCGTAACTCGAGCCCTCCACGGTCCAGTACGTGTCGTCCTCGGGGCACTTGAACAGCTCGAGGCTCTTGGCGTGCGAGCCGACGACATCGGGCAGGCGCGGCAGCAACGGCTCGTTGGTCGGCTGAGCCGCGATGGTGGGCATGAACCCGTGCCAGTCGTCCACGTAGAGCCGCAGCGCCAGCCCGAGCTGCTTGAGCTGCGAGGCGCACTTGGCCTTGTTCGCCTGGGCCAGGGCGCGCGTGAACACGGGGAAGACCATCGCCGCCAGGATCGCGATGACCGCGATCACCACCAACAGCTCGACGAGGCTGAACCCCATCGACAGACGTCTTGTTTTCATGGTGTCACTGGAGTTGCTTGAGGGCGTCGATCGCCGGTCTGAACTCCGACTGCTCGCGCGCGTTCAGGCCCACGAACTTGCCCACCGCGACCTTCAGCACCGGCGCCAGCCCCGCCTTGATCCGGGCGCGGGTCGCCGGGTCGGCGCCGTTCAGCGCGCCGGCCAGGTTGTTGATCATGCCCACGACCTGCTTCACCGACTCGCGCCGCTCCGCCGGATCCTGGTTGCGGAAGTCAATTGGCGCCGGGCCAAGCCGGCTTGCTGGCGGTGGTGGTCAGCGCATCGACAGAAGCCCAGGCACAGGGCCATGCGGTGCTGGCCGAGGCCATCGCCCGGCAATTGGCGAACACGCTGCAAAATCCAGGGCTGGCGCAGCCGCGCTGGAGCAAGATAATTTCGGAAAAACGCGCCACGTTTTCCTGCACGCCGGCACTGGCGCGTCCGCTCGGCACGACGCCATGGCAGACGCTTTGCCTGGCAGGCGACTACATCGCCGGAGATTATCCGGCAACGCTGGAAGCTGCCGTACAAAGCGGCGTCTCGGCGGCGAAATCGAGCGTGACCGGCACCTGCCGGCGGAGGACAGCCTCGCCCCGCAGCTCCTTCTCCGTGCAGAAGATCGCGGCGCGCATCGGCACCGCCTGCACGCGATCGGCCATCGCCCGGAGCGCCTGGGTCTTGGGGATCTCGCCGTCAAAGGTGAGGCTCCCCTCCACCTCGTCGTCCACCAGGATGATCGTGTTGAGCTTGGCCCCCAGGTCCTTGGCCACGTCGCGGATGGGGGTGTCCTGGTACTGGAGCGTCAGCTTCTCGGGCTCGGCCTGCGGCTGCTGAGCCAGGGCGGGCAGGGCCACCAGGAAGAGTGCAACCAACGAGACGGGCAAGCGACGAAACATCGGCTTCTCCCACCGGCCCGGGGCAAGCCGGGAGCCTCGACTCCGGACGGCCGACCCCGCGGCGATCCCCGCGCTCGTTATACCCAACTTCGTGGCTCTTCGTCGAGTCTTTTGGGCCTTGCCCGCCCCGTCGGCGCCCGCGCAGGATCGCCCCGGCGCGGCGCGAAACCCGGCGCCGAAGGTGGGCGCGGACCATGCGTGTCACAGCCTGCGGCATCGTTCTCCTCGCGCTGGCCACCGCCCGGGCGGCCGAGCCGCTGGTGTGGAGCCTTGACCGGCAGGCCGACGCCGTCAGCGCGGTCAACCTGCAACCCGGCCGCGTCCGCGACGGGCGCCTCTGCGGCTGGACCTCGTGGGACCCGTTCGTCTTCCTCAAGGTCGCCGAGGAGGGCTTCGACGCCACGGCCCTGACCCAGCTCACCCTGCGGCTCTACTCCTCCGCGCCCGCCGACCTGCTCGACATCTACTACAAGTCCCCCGACGGCCGCTGGTGCCTCGGCGGCAAGCTCCCCATCGTCAAGGGCTGGGCCGTCTACCGCGTCGACCTGACGCGGAACGCCTGGCGCGAGACCCTCACCGGCGACGTCTCGAGGCAGTGGGGCGGCCCGAGCCGGCGGGTCAACTCGTTCCGCATCGACCCGGGCAACCAGGCCGAGCGGTGGGTGATGGTCGACGAGGTCCACCTCGCGCCGCCCGAGCCGGGATTCGCCGAGGGCGTCACCCCGGAGCCCGCCGCCGCCGCCCGGCTGGAGAAGCTCACCGTCCCGGCCACCGTCGAGGCCGGCTCCAGCGTAGCCGTCGTTGCCGATCTGGCGGTCACCCCGCCCGCCGCCCGCACGGGCACAGCCTTCCTCCGCCTCCGTCAGGGCGCCACTATCATGGACCTGGCCGAGCAGCCGGTGACCTTCGGCGGCGACCATCTCCGCGTCGAGGGCAGGCTCACCACCTCGCGCTACTGGTACCCCGGCGACCTCAGCGTGGAGGTCGGCGTGTACGAGCTGGAGCCCGACGGCGGCAAGCTCCCCAAGGCGGCGCTCCGGTTCACCAACCCGCGCGTCGGCACCACCCGGCCGCCGGTGGTCAAGCTCCAGCGCGTTGGCGGCGACCCCACCATCGTCGTCAACGGCCGGCCGGTGCCGGGCATGATGTACTGCAGCCACGGCGGGCTGCACCTCGACTACCACCGCGAGATCGCACAGGCCGGGCTCCACGTCTACAGCGATTGGTTCGGCACCTCGGTCGGCGCCGATCAGGGCCACCTGGCGCCCGACCGCTACGACTACGCCGAGTACGACCGCTACTTCGCCGCCATCCTGGAGGTCGATCCCGAGGCCTGGTTCCTGCCGCACCTCGGCGTCACCGCGCCGAACTGGTGGCAGGAGCTGCACAAGGAGGAGTGCAGCCAGGCCGAGAGCGGCCGCCGTTACGCCAGCTCGTTCGCCTCGGAGCTGTGGCGCCGCGACTCCGCCGAGGACCTGCGCCGGCTCCTCGCCCACCTCCGCCGCGCACCCTACGCCGACCGCATCCTGGGCCTCATCTTCTACAGCGGCTACACCGCCGAATGGCAGATGTGGGGCACCTGGGAGGAGAGCCGCGACGACTACAGCGCCCCCGCTGTGCGGGCCTTCCGCGCCTACCTCAAGCGGCTCTACGGTACCGACGCGCGGCTCCGCAGGGCGTGGGCCGACCCGCAGGCCACCCTTGCCGGCGCCGCGCCGCCCGATTGGCAGCAGCGCCGGCCGGACTCCCGCCAGGTGCTCAGGGACCCGCGGACCGAGCAGCCGTGCATCGACTACTACACGTTCATCAGCAACCTGGACGGCGAGGCGCTGCTCCACTTCGCCCACGTCGCGCGCCAGGCCACCGGCGGCACGCAGCTCGTCGGCACCTACTACGCCTACCTCAGCGCCCACGGCATCAACCAGCTCGACTCCGGCCACTGCGCCGCGCAGCGAGTCTTCGACTCGCCCGACATCGACTTCCTCATGAGCCCGCCCAACTACGCCTTCCGCGCACCCGGCGAGGTGAGCACGTTCATGTCCGCCACCGACTCGATGCGCCTGCGCGGCAAGCTGTGGCTCAACGAGAGCGACAACCGCACCTACCTCAGCGACCCGTCCGCCGGGTTCAGCCGCGCCGACAACCTGCCCGATACGCTGGGCGTGTTCTGGCGCGAGTTTGCCGAGATGCTCTGCAAGCGCGCCGCCGTGAGTTGGTTCGACATGGCCGGCGGGTGGTTCTCCGGCCCGGAGGTCTTGGCCGCCATCGGCCAGGCGCGGCGCATCGCCGGCGCCGACCTGCGCGACCGCCAGCCGTTCCAGGCCGAGGTGGGGCTGTTCATCGACCTCGGCAGTATCTACCACACCCGCTCCACCGACGCGCTTCGGCGCATGATCCTCAACCAGCTCTGCACCATGCCGAAGGCCGGCGCGCCGTTCGACTACTGCCTCCTCGACGACCTCGAGCGGCCCTGGATGCCCGACTACAAGCTCTACGTCTTCCTCAACGCCTTCCGCGTGGACCCCGCGAAGCGCGACGCCATCCAGCGCAAGCTGCGGCGCAGTCACGCCACGGCGCTGTTCGTCTACGCGCCCGGCTGGTTCGGCGAGAGCGGCCCGTCGCTGGACGGTGTGCGCAAGCTGACGGGGATCCGCGTCGAGCGGGACGATGTCGAGCGCTCGGCGCAACTCCAGCTCATCGCCGGCGATCCGCTGGCCAAGGGGCTGGACGCCGACCGGCCGTTGGGCGCGGAGAACGTGGTGCAGCCGCTGTTCTACGCGGCGGACCCGAACGCGCGGATGGCCGCGAGGCTGTCCGGGAGCGATCGCGCCGGGCTGGTGGTCAAGCCGAACGATGGCTGGACCGCGGTCTACTCGGCGGCGATGGATCTGCCGCCCGGTCTGATGCGCAACCTGGCGCGCTCCGCCGGCGTGCACATCTGGCTCGACAGCGACGACGCGGTGTATGCCGACGGCCGCTACGTGGGCGTGCACGCGGCCGGCGAGGGCGCCAAGACGGTGCACCTGCCGCGGGCGGCGAAGGTGACGGAGCTGATCGGCGGACGCACTTTGACGGTGAAGGGGCGCGACGTGGCGCTGACGCTGAAGAAGGGGGAGACGGCGCTCCTGGAGGTGGGACGATGAGCAGCAACGGAGATCTGCCCTCTGCTGTAGGGGCGACCCTTGTGGTCGCCCGT
>JACPDV010000208.1:2214-7013 GCA_016183835.1 Armatimonadota bacterium | reverse complement strand
CGCTGCGGCTGTTCGGGCGGCTGGGGCCGGAGTTCCAGGAGCCGTAGACGCGTCCGCATCCCCGCGCCGGTCCAGGCCAGCACCAGACGCGTCCGCAGTAGCGGACCCTACGCGCGCTGTCTGGCCGTCACGCCTCAATCGTTCCCAGCCGTCCCGGCTCGGCGGTCACCTTGCGGAACGCCTCGACGATCTGGTCCACCATCTCGCTCAGGTCCTGCCACCAGCCGCCGCCGCCCAGGTTCATGTCCAGCTCGCGGCAGCGGCGCTCCGCCACCGGGCAGTCTCCCTCGGCGTAGACCATCGCCTTGCCGCGCTCCGTGGCCGCCCACGGGTAGCCGTTCCCCAGCCACCACTCCTTCTTCTGGAAGGTGCGGCGCAGGTTGATCGGCGTGCCGACGTAGCCTGTGCCGATCGGCACGCCCTCGGCCTGGAGCGCCTTGACGTACTGGCCCCGCGTGACGCCGGGCAGGTCCTCACCCACGAACGTCCACATGCAGATGTGCCACGCCGGGTCGCGCTCGGGCAGGTCGAGCGGCCGGATGCCCGGCACGCCCCGCAACCCCTCGCGCAGGCGGGCGATGTTCTTCCGCCGCCAGCCGTTGGTCTCGTCCACCCGGTTCATCTGCTCCAGCGCCAGCGCCGCGGTGAAGGCGTTGATGCGGTAGGTGAAGATCAGGCTGTCCACCCACTCCTTCAGATCGGGGCTCTCCACCTCACGGCCGTTGCGGCCCGGGTGCATGCCGGCCAAGAGCGCCAGCTCGTAGAGCCGCCGGTCCTCGCACACCAGCACACCGCCGTCGCCTGCCGCCAGGTTCTTGCCCGAGCCGATGCTGAAGCAGCCGAAGTCGCCGAACGAGCCCACCTGCCGGCCCTTGTAGAGCGACCCCTGGGCCTGCGCACAGTCCTCAATCACTCTCAGTCCGTGCTTCTTGGCGATGGCGCAGATGGCGTCCAGCTCCGCGGGGATGCCGTAGATGTTGCAGACCACGATCGCCTTCGTCCGCGCGCTGATCAGCGCCTCGATGTTGGCCGGGTCAATGGTCAGCGTCTCCGGATGGATGTCGGCGAAGACCGGGATGCCGCCGGCCTGCAGGATGCACGACACGGTCTGGCCCCACGAGTACGGCGTGGTGATGACCTCGTGGCCGAGCCCCACGCCGGCCGCCAGGCAGGCGATGTGGAGCGACGGCCCGCCGCCCGCTGTGGCGATGGCGTACTTCCGGCCGACCCACTCGGCGAAGCGCTTCTCGAGCTCCTCGCTGGTGCCGCCGCCGGCCGCTGTGCAGGCCTCACGCCAGTCGGTGCGGCTGCGGATCATGTCCTGTCCCCCCGCCTAGATCTCGTTGTCGGTGAACCACGGCCAGCCCGGGCCGCCCGCGGTCACGGTCTTCTCACCGCCGAATACTGCCAGCTCCGCCATCGTCACGTCTCCCTCAATGCTATCGCCTGCCCCGTCTCCGCCGACTGCCGCGCCGCGTCCATCACCCGGAGCGCGCGCACGCCGTCCTCGCCGGAGATCGCCGGCCGCCGGTCCTCCTGGATCGCGGACACGAATTCTACCATCTCCGCGGCCCACATCCGCACGTAGTAGTAACTCGCCAGTGTGGACGTCGCGTCCGGCGCCAGCGCGGGCACGAAGTCCGTCATCGCCACGTCGAGATGCGTCAGGTGTGAGTAGGCCGCCATCTTGCGGCTCTCCACGCTGAGGCGGTAGCTCTCCCACTCGGCGCGCATCCGGCCGTGGGTGCCCAGCAGGTCGAGCCAGCCATACCGCCCGCCGAGCCGCTGCGACGTGCTCAGCGTGGCCAGGCAGCCGTCGGCGAAGCGGAGGGTGAGCAGCGCGTCGGCCTCCACCCCCGGCACGGCGCTCGGCACCTCTTCGGCGTAGACCCGCGTCACCGGCGACGGGTTGCACCACAAGATCTGGTCGAGCGCGTGACAGCCGACGTAGAGCAATGGCCCGCCGCCGTGGCGGGCCTTGCCCAGCCAGCCGCCCATCGACCCGATGAGCTGCCCCGCATGGACCTGCACCAAATCGCCGATCACGCCCTCGGCGAGCATTCTGCCCATGAGCACCCGGTCGGGCCTGTAGCGCAGGGCGTAGCCGACCATGAGCTTGTGCCCGGTGCGGTTGGCCTCGTCCGCGAGTGCCTGCCCGTGCTCGGCGTTGAGGGCCATCGGCTTCTCGACGAACACGTGGCAGCCGGACAGGATCGCGGCCATCGCGCACGGCTGGAGCTGGTCGTGGGTGGTGGCGACGATCGCGGCGTCGAGCCCGCCGTCGAAGAGCATCTTCGCCGGGGACTCGTAGTCGTGGGCGAAGCCGAACTGCGCGACGGCCCTCTCCCGCGCGGCCTCGTCCGGGTCGGCGCAGGCGACGAGGTCATGCGGCCCGGCGCAGCGGAGGGCTTCGCAGAGGTAGCGGCCCTGGTGGCCGCAGCCGATCAGGCCGAAACGGAGGGGGGTGGGCATGGAGAACTCCGGCGTGCCCGAACGGAGCCCAGTTCGCGCGCGCGAACTGGCTCCTTCCTCGTCAGGCCGAGAGGAGCTGGACCGGATAGGCCCTTGCCGCCTCGTCCACGGCAACCAAGGTCAGGCCGTGCTGGCGCGGGGGAATGCCTGGGTGTCCAGGAGCAGCCTCATCGCCCCTCGAAGTCCTGGAGGATGTCTTCCGGCAGCGGCTCGTCGAAGTCATCGGGCACCGTGAACTGCCCGGCGCACAACCCGTATGGCCGCGGCGGAAGAGATCCGGCGGGCACAGGCTTGATCTCCGCCACGGGCTGCTCGTCGCGCACAATCAGAAGGGTCTCACCGGCCTCGACCCGCCGCAGCCAGCCGGGCAGATCGCGCTGGATCTCCTGGATGTCGATCGTGACCATGCGGGCATTGTAACGCAGGGGTCGCGGGCTAACAAGCCGGGTCGCCGGCTGCCGCCGTCGTCAGCCGTACACCAGGTACTCCCCATACCACCGCTCGAACGCCTCCCGGCAGCCCGGCGCGGGACGGCCACCGCCGGGGTACAACAGGATCGCCGGGTAGCCGCGATGCAGCTCGCGCAGCGTCCATAGCTCGCGGCGGACATCCTCCGGCGTGCCGAAGTCCATCACCCGGTTGCAGGTCTTGATCAGGAACAGCTTGTCCGGTCCGACGCACGGCAGGAACTCGGCCGGCGGTATCGACGAGCTCTCCACGTACAGCCCGTCCGGCCCGAGCGCCAGCAGATCGGGCAGCACCTCGCGGTAGTCGCCGTCGCTGACGTAGAGTACCTGCCGGCCCGCGCGGTGGACCGTGTCGAACAGGCGCTCGTACCACGGGAAGACGTAACGGCGGTACCACTCCGGCCGGAAGCACACCCCGCGCGTCCCGGCGATGTCATCGTGGATGGCGATCAGCTCCGTGCCGGGCACCTCGCACCAGCCCTGAACCACCGCCAGCGAGGCCGCGGCGAACCGCGCCAGGTACGCACCGAAGCGGTCCGGCTCCAGCCCGGCGGCGAGGAGGAGCGGCTCCCAGCCGAACTCGATGGTGGCGCGGGTGACAAGCGTGCCGTAGTGCCACGGGCAGGCGAAGCACTCGCGGTGCCGGGCGTCGTACATCGCGCGCATGGGCTCGAGCATGGCGGGGCCGACGGACTCCACCTCGAAGCTGTCGGGATCCACGGCGAAGATGTCGTCGTGGTCGCGGTAGCGCTCGCGCGCGTCCACGGCCCAGACGCCGCCGTCGCGGGTGACCTTGCGCCGGCCGTCGCGGGTGACGCCGACTTCACCCGCGGCCGGGAGCGGCTCCTCGTCGCCGAGGTGGTAGACGTCGGGACGGTACTCGACCCAGCCGACATCGCCCATCGACAGCCGGTCGCCGAGCTCGCGCCGCAGGGCCGTGCGGACGCGGGCGTGACGGGCGGCGGTGGTGGGGTCGAGCATGGCGCTGGGGTTGGGCGCGAGCGGCGGGAGTCCTCCGGAAAACCACCGTCTGTCCCTGGTTTCCCTGGTTTCCGTCCTTCTCGGCACCCCAACGGCCGGCGCGGCGTTCAAAGGGGTAGGATGCCCTCATGCGACGCGGACTGCCCGCGGCTCTCTTGCTTGCCATCGCCCTCACCGGTTGCCACCCGGCCGCGACTCCTTCGCGGCCGCCCGCGGTTCCGCCGCTGGGCAGCCGTGGCTACGAGAGCTGGGCTCGGGAGCAGTTCGCCCGGCGGCACCCCGGGGAGAAGCCGGCCGACCAACCCGTGGGCGAGGCGGCCGTGCGCTTCCACCGCAGCCGGCCGATGGGCACCTTCAAGCTCGCCACCCGGCTGGGCCAGCCCGGCAACGACTGCTCCGACTTCGTCGCCTGCTGCATCGACGAAGGGCTCGGCGTGAAGGCGCGCTTCAACCGCGGCTCGAACCGCCACCTCTACGGAGAGGACCTGCGGCTGGTCACCGAGACCCTCTGGCGCCCCGGCGTCCGGTCTCAGGTGGGCGACGCCGTAGCGGTGCGGCACTCGCCGTGGTACGCACCGGTCGAGGAGTCCTGCTGGCACGTCGGCGTGGTCGGCTCCGACGGTATGGTCTACGACTTCGTCAAGCTCCGCCGCTGGAAGCAGGCGCGCTACGGGCGCAACAGCTTCGACTGGTTCGTCCGCCACTCGCCCTCGGCGGGGCAGGTGATCCTGGCCCGCCTCCGGCCCGAGTACCGCTACCACACCCGGCCGCTGCCGCCATAATTGGGGACAGACGGTGGTTTTCGGTGCGAAAACCACCGTCTGTCCCCGGTTAGGTCGGCGAGGAACCCCTCGAGCTTGCGGCGAACTCGGGGGCATG
>JACPDV010000208.1:0-2182 GCA_016183835.1 Armatimonadota bacterium | reverse complement strand
CAACGCATCGGTCTTGTCGGTTGCGGCATCATCAGCTCGGCCCACCTCGACGGCTGGCAGTCGCTGGCTGAGGTGGCGCGGGTGGAGGCGGTCTGCGATGTCGATCCCGAGCGCGCCCGGCAGGCGGCGGAGAAGCTCGGCGGCGCCCGCGTGTACACGGATTACCACCAGCTTCTGGCCGACCCGGCGCTCGACGCCGTGGACCTCTGCCTGCCCCACCACCTCCACCGGCCGGTCACCGAGGAAGCGCTGGCCGCCGGGAAGCACGTGCTCTGCCAGAAGCCCATCGCCACCACGCTGGCCGATGCCGACGCCATGCTCGCCGCCGCGGAGCGCGCCGGGCGGGTCCTGGCCGTCGCGGAGCTGTCGCGCTTCAACCCGGCCGTGGCCAAGACGCGCGAGCTGCTCGACGAGGGCGTGGTCGGGCAGCCGATTCTAGTCCAGTCGGTGATGCCGTGGTACCAGGGCGGCGCCTACATGCAGACCGCCTGGCGGTTCGCCGTGGACACCATGGGCGGCGGCGCGCTGATCGACGGCGGCATCCACCATGTCGACCTGCTGCTCGCCCTCCTCGGCCGGCCGCTGTGGGTGAGCTGCGCCACGCGGCGAGTGCGGGACATCTTCCCCGCCGAGGACACGGCCGTAGTCACCGGCGAGTTCGAGGGCGGCGTGTTGGCGACGCTGACGGTGCTCTGGTCGGCCCGGCACACGCCCGGCGTGCTGCTGCGGGTGTGTGGCACCGAGGGCACGCTGACCGCCGAGCACGGGGTGGTCCGCGTGGCCAGCGACCGGCTGCCGGACCAGACCGCCGAGCATACGCTGCCGCAGCTGAACGGCTTTGGCGCCCTGATGCGCGACTTCGTGGAGTGCACCGAAACCGGGCGGCGGCCGCGGATGGGCGGGCCGGAGGCGCGGGCGGACCTGTCCTTCGTGCTGGCGGCGTACGAGTCGGCGCGGACGGGACGGGTGGTGGTGGTGGAGTAGAGGTGCCGGGCACCAGGCAGCGAACCCGTCCTCCCGTCAGGGAGACCGGCGATGACGGGGTGCATGCGCGGACGATGGTGGCTCTGCCCGGGGCTCGTGGTGTGGCTGGCGGGCTGTCAGACGCCGCCGCCCGCGCCGCCGCCCCAGCCCGCGCAGACCGGCGCCGCGCCGGCTGAGCCGGCCGCGCCCGCCACGCCCGGCAAGAAGCTGGTGGTCGGCTTCTCGCAGGTCGGCTCTGAGAGCGGCTGGCGCACCGCCAACACCGAGTCCATCAAGTCCGAGGCGGCTCGGCGCGGGATCGACCTCAAGTTCGCCGACGCGCAGCAGAAGCAGGAGAACCAGATCAAGGCCATCCGCGCCTTCATCGCCCAGAAGGTGGACGTGATCATGTTCTCGCCGGTGGTCGAGACCGGCTGGGACCCGGTGCTCAAGGACGCCAAGGCCGCCGGGATCCCGGTGGTCCTTTCCGACCGCGCCATCAAAACCGCCGACGACAGCTTGTACGTGACCTTCATCGGCTCCGACTTCGTGGAGGAGGGGCGCCGCGCCGCCAAGTGGCTGGCGACCAAGATGAACGGCAAGGCCAGCATCGCCGAGCTGCAGGGCACGCCCGGCTCCGCGCCGGCCATCGACCGCAAGAAGGGCTTCGAGGAGGAGCTGAAGGCCCATCCCGGGATGCAGATCATCAAGTCGCAGACCGGCGAGTTCACGCGGGCCAAGGGCAAAGAGGTCATGGAAGCCTTCCTCCGCTCGCCCGAGGGGCCGCGGATCGACGCGCTGTTTGCCCACAACGACGACATGGCCGTGGGCGCGATCCAGGCCATCGAGGCCGCCGGCCGGAAGCCGGGCAAGGACATCGTGATCGTCAGCATCGACGGGGTGAAGGCGGCCTTCGAGGCGATGGTGGCCGGGAAGCTGAACTGCACGGTGGAGTGCAATCCGCTGCTCGGGCCGCAGCTCTTCGATGCCGCCGAGCAGATCGCCGCCGGCAAGACCGTGCCCAAGCGGATCGAGAGCAAGGAAGGCGTGTTCGACGAGACCCAGGCCAAGGCTGAGCTGCCGAACCGCAAGTACTAACGGCCCGGCCCGGCCCGGCAAGCACGACGCGGACTCAACCACCGTCATTGCGAGGAGGTCTGCCGACGAAGCAATCTCGTTCACCAGCCCCTTCGCTCAACCGAGACTCCGCTCCTGGAGC
>JACPDV010000207.1 GCA_016183835.1 Armatimonadota bacterium | reverse complement strand
CGTCGAGCCGCGCGGCGAGGCGCGCCTCGAGCGCGGCGGGGAGCGGCACGTCGAGAGCCCGGCTGACGCACAGCTTGAGCGCGCGGAGCGAGGCGCTCCGCAGCCGGAGCTCAGGCGAAGCCGCCAGGGCGGCCTCCACCTCACGCACATCCGCGGGGTCCAGCGCGCCGTCGTGATAGGCCGAGAGCAGCTCGTCGGAGGGCTGCGGTCGACGTTCAGCCAAGGTCCGCCTCCTGGATCAAACCACGTTCGACGGCGTATCCGGCGAGGGCCTTCTGGAGGAGCCGCCGGCCACGGAAGAGCCGCGACCGCACGGTGCCGATGGGGATCGCCAAGATGTCCGCGATCTCCCGGTAGGTGTACTCCTGTAGGTCCGAGAGCACCACCACGGCGCGGAACTCCTCGGGGAGCCCTTTCACCGCCTCCAGCACCTCTTCGTCGAGCATGCGGCCGAGAAGCGCCTCATCGGGCAGGACGCTCGGGCTTTGCTGCTGGCTGGCCAGCATCTCCGCCTCGCGCTCGACGTCGTCATACGCCACCGCATCCGGCTCCCGCTCCCGTCTCCGGAAGCGGTTGATGCAGTGATTGGTCAGGATCCGGAACACCCAGGCTTTGAAGTTGGTTCCCCGCTCGAACTGATCAAAGGAACGATAGGCGCGGACGACGGTATCCATCACCGCGTCCTCGGCCTCGGAGGGGTCGCGGACAAAGCCCAGGGCGGAGTTGTAGAGCGGCTTCAGCAGGGGAGCGATGAGCCGATCGAACTCGTCGCGCCGGGCGCCGGCCGTCTGTTCCACCTCAAGCACCCTTCCGCTCCACACCATGCGACTCCCCCGGGGGCCGGGGCGTCACCACCTGCGCCGCGGCAGGCTCCCTAGGATGGATGTACCCCACTCCGCCATTGTGTTACAATCCGAGCCTGGCCACAAGCACCAAGGAGACCACCGTGAGTCTGCTGCGGCGCTCCCTCGAGCTGGGGCTGGGGGCCCTCCTCCTTTCGAAAGAAGCTGCCGAAGACCTCTTCGACAACCTGGCCGCCGGCGAGCCGGAGGCCGACCGGCGGGCCCGCGCCAAGGAGCTGGCCGAGCGCGCCCGGCGGTGGTGCGACGATCTGGCCGCTTCGCTCCGCACGGAGGCCGACTCTGCGGTTGCCCGCGCCGGGCTCGTCCGCCGTGCCGAGTACGAGGCCCTCGTGGCCCGCGTGGCCGTGCTCGAAGCCGCCGCCGCAGGACCGCCCGCGGCCCCGGCGTTCGAGCCGGCGCCCGAGCTCTAGGGGGCGGCGGTGAGGCTGCTCGAGCGTTTCCGCAATCTCCGGCGCATCCGCCAGATCATCGCGGTGGCGGTGCGGTTCGGGCTCGGCGGGCTGTTCCGGGGCGCCTGGCGGCTGCCGGCCCGGTTCCTCCGCCACTTCCGGCGCGGCGAGGAGCGGACCCACCCGGACGTGGCCCAGCTCACCACCGGCGAGCGCCTGCGCCGCGCCATCGAGGAGCTGGGCCCCACCTTCGTCAAGGCCGGGCAGCTCCTCAGCACGCGTCACGACCTCCTCCCGCCCTGGATCATCGACGCCCTGCGCAAGCTCCGTGACGAGGTCAGCCCGCTCGCCTTCGCCGATGTGCGGGACGTGGTGGAGGCCGAGCTGGGCGCCAGCCTCGAGGTGCTGTTCGAGAGCTTCGCCCCCGAGCCTGTGGCGGCAGCCTCCCTTGGCCAGGTCCACCGCGCCGTGCTCCACGGCGGCGAGGTGGTGGCAATCAAGGTCCAGCGGCCCGGCATCGGGCGGCTCGTGGAGCGTGATCTGAGCGCCCTCGGCGACCTCGCGGAACTCTCCCAGGGCCGCGTCGCCCAGGCCCGGCACCTCGATCTCAAGGCGCTCGTGGAGGAGCTGGCGCGCACGCTGCGCGACGAGCTGGTCTACACCATCGAGGGTCACAACGCCGAGCGCGCCGCCCAGGCGCTCGGCGCCGGCGACGCCATCCGCATCGCCAAGGTCCACTGGAAGTACACCACCAGCCGCGTGCTCACCACCGAGATGCTCGACGGCAAGCCGCTCAGCGACCCGTCGCAGCCGCCCGCCGAGCTGCGCGGCGCCGTCGCCTCCCGGCTGGCCAATGCCGTGCTCCAGCAGATCCTGGTCGACGGCTTCTTCCACACCGACCCGCACCCGGGCAATCTGCTCGTCTATCCCGACGGCTCGCTGGGGATCGTCGATTGGGGGCAGGTGGGGATCCTCAGCCGCTCGCTCCGCGAGAGCCTGGGCGGCATCTTCATCGCCATCGTGACGCAGGACGTGGAGGCGCTGGCCGAGGAGATCTGCCACCTCGGGCTGGTCGACGACGACTCCCACCTGGAGCGTTTCCGCCACGACCTCGGCCGCGCGCTGGACCGCTACTTCTACCTTCCGCGGCGCGATTTCCCGCTCGGCGAGGTGCTCCACCGGATCCTGGAGCTGAGCTACGAGCACCACGTGCGGATGCCCGCCGAGTTGCCGCTGTTGGTCAAGGTGCTGGTGGTCACCGAGGGCACCTGCACCGAGCTGGATCCGGAGTTCGACCTGCGCGCGGCATTCCAGCCGGTGGTCAAGCGGCTGGCCGGTGAGCGGCTCGACCCGTCCAAGGTGGCGCAGGAGGTGGCCTCGTCGCTGCGCCAGACGCAGCGCCTGGCGATGGCCGCGCCGCGGCAGCTTAGCGCCATCCTCAACCGGATCGAGACGGGCAGCCTGCGGGTGCGCATGGACACGCCGCAGCTCGACCAGGCGGCGAAGCAGCTCGGCGGGGTCGTGGACCGGCTGGTGCTGGCGGTGCTCGTGGCCGGGGCGTGGACCGCCGGGGCGCTGCTCTACCCCGCGCACCCGACCGCGGCGATCGCCTCCTTGACCGCGGGATGGCTCGGATCCGCGTATGTGCTGGTATCCTTGTTGCGCGGCCGGCGCCCGTAGGCGGCCGGGGAGCCTGCCATGACCGGTCGGCAGATTCGAGTGGCGGCAGCCATCCGGCGCGAGATCGCCGAGCTGGTCCTGCTGCGCATGCGCGATCCGCGGCTGGCGCAGGTGACCATCACCGGCGTCGAGGTGAGCCGCGACTTCTCCGTGGCGAAGGTCTTCGTCAGCCGTCTCGGCGACGACGAGGCACGCCGCGAGGCGGTAGCGGCGCTCAACGACGCCGCCGGGTTCGTGCGCCGCTCCATTGCGCCGTTGCTCCAGTTGCGCACCGTGCCCGAGTTGCAGTTCCGCCCCGACGACACCGCCGCCCGGGCGCAGCATCTCGAGACCCTCTTCCGCTCCGACGCCGACGAGTTCGGCGCCGAACCCACGCCCAGCGACGACTGACGGACCCATGACCGGCCTGCTGCTCCTCGACAAACCCGCCGGCTTCACCTCGCACGACGCGGTGGCGGTGGTCAGGGGGCTCTACGGCGAGCGCCGCGTCGGCCACGCCGGCACCCTCGATCCGCCCGCCACCGGCCTGCTCGTGCTCTGCCTCGGCCGCGCCACCCGGTTGCTCGAGTACCTCGGCGGCTGCTCCAAGGAGTACCTGGCAGAGGTGGTCTTCGGCGCGGCCACGGACAGCTACGACGCCACCGGGGAGGTGGTCGAGACGCGCGACGCGAGCGGGTTGACCGAGTCCGCTGTGGAGGCGGCGCTGGGCGCGTTCCGCGGCCGGATCGCGCAGGTGCCGCCGATGCTGTCGGCCAAGCAGGTGGGCGGGCAGCGGCTCTACCGGCTTCACCACCAGGGCCGGAGCGTGGTGCGCGAGGCTGTCCAGGTGGACGTGGACGAACTGGTCCTGACCGGGTTCGAGCCGGGCGAGCAGCCCGTCGCTCGCCTTCAGGTGGCCTGCGGTCCGGGGACGTACATCCGCTCGCTGGCGCACGATCTGGGCGAGGCGTTAGGGGTGGGTGCGCATCTGCGGTGGCTGCGGCGCACCCGGGTGGGGCGCTTCGCAGTAGGGGACGCGGTGGACCTCACCGCGCTGCGCGCGATGCCGGCGGACGAGCGGGCGGCGTGGATCCGTCCGGCGGGCGAGGCGGTGGCCGAGCTGACGCGGATCGAGGTGGACGACGACGCGGTGCGGCGGCTGGTGACCGGGCTGAGGATCGCCGCTCCTCACGACACCGGCGAGGGGCCGCTGGCGGCGTTCGCGCGGGACGGTCGGCTGGTGGGGGTGGTCGTTAGGGCGGGCGACGAGATATGTCCGCGCAAGGTGGTGTGGGAGCCCAGCGACCCCGCGTAGGGATACGCCAACGGCGTGTCCTCGGCATGGCCGCGCGGTACCTGAGCCCGGACGGACACGCCGTTGGCGTGTCCCTTCTATGGCAAGCCCTTTGTCAAGGCCTCCGTTCAGATGCTATCTCACGGTCTTCTCCGTCCGGGAAGGCGCGGGTCGGAAGCCTGGGTCAAGGTGGGCGCTTCGACGATGCGTCATTCTTCTATCCGCGGATTAACCTTTCGGCCAGCGCCGCATGACGGTTTTCCGTCGGGAAGTTCCGCAGTCTACGTTCGCGCATCCGGCTCGCTGAGCCTGGCGCATAGGGACAACGCGGCTCTTCCTATCGTGCCACCTGACAACCCGAGCTTCCGACCGGCCCTCCTCCCTTCCTGCCCGCCTGCGCCGACCTCGCCAACCTCACGCCGCCTGCTGGACCTGCCCTGCCTCGCCTTGCAGCGCCGCCCACAAGAAACCCACCAGCTCCCGTGCGACTGCCGTGATCGCCACCGTCTTCAGCTTCCCCCGCCCCACCAGCCGCCAGTAGCGCTGGTTCAGCCGCAGCATCGCGCGCTGCGCCCCCGCCACCACCGCCGCCGGCTGGCCCTGCTGGCGCTTCTTCAGCGTCGCCCCCACCGCCGGCTTGTGCTGGTAGTGCCAGGCCGCTTCCACCAGCACCCGCCGCACCAGCCCGTTGCCCGTCTTCGTGATCCCGCCCCGCCGCTCCCGCTCCCCGCTCGACGCTTCGCTCGGCACCAGACCCAGGTACCCCATCAACGCCCGCGGGCTCGCGAACCGGTCAAAGTCGTACAGCTCCGCCACGCAGATCATCGCCGTCAACGTGTCCACCCCACGGAAACACCGCAGCCGCCCCACCGCCTCGCGGTACGGCTCGCCCGCCGCGACCTCCTCGATCTTCGCGTCCAGTCGCGCCACATTCGCTTCCAGTTGCCCCAACTGCAGCAGCGCGTTCTCCAGCACCCATTGCGCCGTCGCGTCCGGCAACTGCAGCGACCCCAGCCACTCCCGAAATCCCTGCGACCAGGCCGTCCCCTCGCACCGCATCCCCCACGTCTTCAGCATCGACACGAGCTGCTGCTTCAGCCGCTTGGTGGCCGTCTGCGCGTCGTCGCGGCTGCGCACCAGCGCCCGCACCCCTTCTTCCGCCACCGTCGGCGGGTGGACCTCGGTGAGCTGCCCGTGCGCCAACTGCTGGGCCAACTGCCGCGCATCCCGCCGGTCGTTCTTCTGCCGGTCCCCGGGCCGCCGGTAGACCAGCGACGGCGCGATCACCCGGCAGTCCAGCCCTGCTTCCCCCAGCCGCCGCTGCAGCACATAACCGCTCGGACCCGCCTCATAGCACAGCCGGACCGACTCGCCCGCCGTCTGCCGCACCCAGCGCAGCAGCTTCTTCACGCCAGCCGTCCCGGCGCCGAACTCCGTGACGCTCAACTCGCCAGTCCCGACGTTCAGCATCGCTGCCGCGATCGTCTTGTCGTGAACGTCCAGTCCCACGTAGGTGCTACAATCCAACATGCCCGGTTCTCCTCTTCATTTGCGGCTCTGCGACCTCACGGTCACAACCCGCGTCTCAATGAGTTGGAGGCCGGGCTTGCCATAGTGTCTACGCCCGGCGACGCACGCGTGGTCGGGCAGGGCTCACGCCTCCGGCCACTCCAGGATCACCCCCAACGCCTCCTCCGGCCGTTGGTCGAGCAGTTGGTACGCCGCCGCCACGTCGTCGATGGCGAAACGGTGCGTGATCAGCGCGCCGGGGCGGAACGAACCGGCCTCGATCATCGCCAGACCGCGAGCGAAGATGCGGGCGCTCGTGTCGTAGCCCACGTTGCTCCCCACGCGCGTCTTGTCGTGGATCGTGTGGACCGGGAGGGCCAGCGGCCGAGTGTGCATGCCGACCATCACGATCCGGCCGCCCGAGCGGCAGAGGCCCAGCGCCTGGCCGAAGCTGTCGGTGAACGCGCCGCCCACCGTGTCGATCACGACGTCGGCGCCGCGCCCGCCGGTCAGCGCGCGGACCGCCTGGACCGGGTCGGTCTCGCCGGCGTGGATCGCCTCGTCGGCGCCGCAGGCGCGGGCGATGTCGAGGCGGAGCGGGTAGGTATCGGTGACGAACACGCGGGCCACCTGCCGGAGCTTCACCGCCTGGAGGAGGAGCGCGCCCACCAGCCCCTGCCCGAGCACAGCCACCGTGTGGCCGGGGGTGACCGCGGCGACGCGGAGCCAGTTGAGCGTGCTGCGGAGGAGCGGGCCGAAGGTGGCCTCCTCGTCGCTGACGCCGGCGGGGATGGGCAGCGCGGTGCGGACCTCGTCGGCGTTGGCGGCCATGGTCACCAGCGAGGCGTGGCGCGCCACCGCGGCGTAACGGTCGCCGGCCTGCGCCCGCACGGCGCGGCCGGCGGCCACCAGCGTGCCGGCGAAGGAGTAGCCGAGGTCGGTCACGGGGTAGGTGAAGGCGTCGTAGCCTTCGTAGCGGCGGTACCGGCGGAGCTCCGAGCCGGTGGAGATCAGGCTGCGTCGCGCGGCCAGGAGCACCTCGTGTTCACCGGGAGGATCGATGGCCTCCTCGGCGAGGCGCACGGCGCACGGCTCGTCGACGCGGACGTAGCGGGTGGTGAGCATGTCGGGCTTCCGAACGCGGGTTAGGAGCAGGCGCGGCGTCTCCTCCCGGGAGGAGGAGAGCGCGCCCGGCGGGCCGAACCACCGGACATGACCAACAAAGAGGTCGCGGGGATCTTCGAGGCCATCGCCGACCTCCTCCAGCTTCAGGGCGCGGAGGTGTTTCGCGTCGATGCGCTGACCGACGATCTGGGCGATCTCCGCGGGCAGGGACGGCTGGAGAGCATTCCGGGGATCGGCAAGGCGCTCGCCGCCAAGATCGAGGAGCTGCTCGACACGGGCGAGCTGGAGTTCTACCGGGAGCTGCTGGCCGAGGTGCCGCCCGGGCTGGTGCAGATGATCGAGATCCCCGACCTGGGCCCGAAGACGGCGCGGCGGTTGTACGAGGAGCTGGGGATCGACACGGTGGAGAAGCTCGAGGAGGCGGCGCGGGCCGAGCGGATTCGGGTGCTCAAGGGCTTCGGGGCGCGCAGCGAGGAGAAGCTGCTCAACAACCTGGAGGTCTGGCGGCGCGGGCGCGAGCGGGTCCTGTCGGCCAAGGCGCTGGCGGTGGCCGAGCCGCTGGTGGAGACACTGGCCGAGGTGCCGGGAGTGCTCCAGGTGAGCCTGGCGGGGAGCCTCCGACGCGGGCGCGACACGACCAAGGACATCGACCTGCTGGTA
>JACPDV010000228.1 GCA_016183835.1 Armatimonadota bacterium | reverse complement strand
GCTCGCGCACCGAGAGCGCCAGCTCTGCGCCGGGTTCGAGCTTCACCAGCGCATCCACCAGGCAGTTGCCGGGCAGCGGCAGCTTGACCTGTGAGCCCGCGGACACCTGCGTGGCCACCAGCCCGCCCGGCCCATAGGCCCAGGTGGCCGAGCCGCCCGGCTCCAGCGCGGGCTTGTCCGCAATGTCGAGCGCCACCTGGCCGAACCAGGCCGTCCCCTCCGCCGGCGGGCTCACAGGTCAAGCTGCCGCTGCCCGGCAACTGCCTGGTGGATGCGCTGGTGAAGCTCGAACCCGGCGCAGAGCTGGCGCTCTCGGTGCGCGAGCAGGCGGACGGCTCCGGTTACCGGTTCATCGTCCGGCCGGGCCGGCAGCAGATCGGCATCGCCACGCCGGCCGGCGAATGGACGCGCGACCATTGTGCCCTGGATGTGTCCCAGCCGATCAAGGTGCAGGTCTACATCGTGGGCACGGTGATGGAGTGCTTCGTCAACGACTCGTATGCGCTGACCCGGCGGGTGTACGACCGGTGGGACGGGAAGCTCGGGCTGACGGCAACCGGCGGCGGTGTGCAGGTTCTGAAGCTGCAGGTGCGCGCCGGAGGGTGAACTGTCAACGGGGAACGGGGAACGGGGAACGGAATCCGGCCCCCTCTCCCGCCGGGAGAGGGATGGGGTGAGGGCCGTCCACAGGCGCCCGGCACGCCCTCCCGGCACTGAAATGCCGGGCTACGACGAACGAAACCCCGGAGGGGTTGGGTTGCGCGTAGCCCGCCGTTTCAACGGCGGGTGGCCGGCGAGCGGCTGAGCTGCAGGAGAGGTGCATGGCTGTGTTGGTCGACCGGCAGCGGTTCACGTTGACGTCCCGGATCCGCGCCCTCGCCGCCGCGGCGGCCGAGCGGGCCAAGGGCGCGCCCGGCGTCAACCGGACCGCCGTGCAGACCGAGGCCTACTTCGGCGGTTACGCCGAGCTGCCGCTCTGGGAGCGGCAGGCCCGCTCGCTGGCCGATGCGATGGTCGCCGAGCCGGTGCTGCTCTTTCCGGGCGAGCGGGTCAACGGCATCTTCTACCACGGCGCCGACCCGCAGTGGCACGACCCCGCCTGGGGCGAGCATTCCGCCAGCATCGCCGCCTGGCGCCGCGTCGCCGCCGAAGTGCCCGAGATGACCCCGCTGGCCGACCAGGGCGGCGGGGAATCGTTCATCATCGACGGCGGCGCCGCGCCGGGGCACATCGCCTGGAACTACGACTTGGTGCTCGCGCTCGGCGTCCGGGGCCTGGCGGAGCAGCATCGACAAGCGCTCGCCGCCACCGCCGATCCGCGGGCGCGGGAATACTACCAGGGCGTGCTGATCCTGCTCGACGCCGTGCTGGAGTGGAACCGGCGGCACGTCGAGGCGCTCCGCGCCATGCTCAGCGAGGCCGACGGCGACACGGAGCGGAGCTTCATCGAGCGCAACCTGCGGATCATGGAGCAGGTCCCGGCCCGGCCGGCGCGCAGTTTCCACGAGGCGGTGCAGAGCTTCAACTTCCAGTGGCTGGCGGTGATGTACGAGGCGCCCTACGGCGGGAACTCGCCCGGCCGGCTCGACCAGCTTCTCTGGCCCTACCTCCAGCCCGAATACGAGGCGGGCCTGCTCAGCTACCAGGACGCCGCAGAGCTGATCGCCGAGCTGTTCCTCAAAATCGACGAGCGGGTCCACCTCAGCGACGGGCACGTCAACACCATCGTCGTGGGCGGCGTGACCCCCGCAGGCGGCGACGCCGTCAACCCGCTCAGCTACATGATGCTCGACGTCTTCGAGCAGCTCGATCTGACACACCCGGCGGTCTACACGCGGGTGAGCGAGGCCAATCCGCCCGAGTGGCACGAGCGCTGCGTGGCGTACCTGGTCACCGGCGGAAACCGCGCGCAGATCCTGGCCGACGAGCCGATCCTGCGCGCCATGACCCGCGGCGGCCGGATGCCCTACGCCGATGCGGCGCGGTACATGTGCGGCGGCTGTATGGAGATCGGTCCGCACGGGCTCAACAGCGATTTGCTGTTCAGCTTCATCTACAACATCCCCAAGACCCTCGAGCTGGTTCTCACCGGCGGCGAGTGCCTGACCACCGGGCGGCAGCGGCTCGACGTGCCCGGTCCGCTGGGCGAGTTCGACGGCTTCGAGGCGCTCTACGCGGCGTTCGAGGCGGAGATGCGCCGCGCCCTCTTGGCGAAGTTCCGCTGCCTCGACATCTGGAGCGAGGAGATGGCCCGCTGCCGGCCGCTGTTCCTGCTCAGCAGCATGGTCGGCGACTGCTTGGAGCGCGGCCGGAGCCAGCAGGACGGCGGCGCGCGGTACGCCGACTACGGCGGCACGCCGCTGGGTATCCAGAACGCCGCCGACGCGCTCTACGCGGTGCAGCGAGCGATCTTCGACGGCGGCTTCTGCACGCCGGACGAGCTGCTTGCGGCGCTGCGCGACGACTTCGTGGGCCACGCGCCGCTCCACCGCCGGCTGCTGACGATCCCGAAGTACGGCGCGGGAGACGCCGGCGCGGACGCGATGATGGGGCGGGTCTTGCGGAGCGTGCTGGCGATCTTCGACTCCTGGCGCAACCGGCACGGGCGCTTCGTGAAGCCGATCATCTTCACGTTCGTGTGGGCGCCGCAGATGGGCCGCAGCCTGGGCGCCTCGCCCGACGGCCGGCGCGCCGGCCAGCCCATCGGCCACGGCCTCACCCCGCAGGCGTGCGGCATGACCCGCGGGTTGACCGCCAGCATCGAGTCCTACGTCAAGCTGCCCAACGAGCTGGTTAGCGGCGGGGCGTCGACAATGTGGGACATCGACGCTGCGTGGGC
>JACPDV010000227.1 GCA_016183835.1 Armatimonadota bacterium | reverse complement strand
CGTCAGCCGCAGCCGCCGCTGGTCGTCCACATGGAAGGTCACCCGCAGCCGGTTCACCCCCGGATGCCCCGGTGGGTCGAGGCGCACCACCGTGGCGTTGTTCAGCGGCACCGCGCGGTCGGCGTCCACCAGCGCATAGCGGTGCACGGCCGACGGCGCGTTGACCACCCGCACCCGCTGGTCCTCGATCACCACCTCGGGCCGCGACAGGTCGCCGTGCTCGATCTCGCCGATGAACACCTCCATCGCCGTCTGGTTGGGCGACGAGGCGGCGTACTCGCGGACCACCGGCTGCTCGAACGGGTAGGGCGAGCGGGCGGGCACCACCAGATCGTACTCGTGCCGCCGCGAAACGTGGTTCCAGCCGCGCACGGCGTAGCTGTGGTACAGGAAATCGCGCACCTGCAGGCCGCGCGCCATCGCCGTGGCGCCCCGCGCGGCCGCCGTGAAGGGGTCGCCCGCCAGCACCCGAGCGGCGCCGAAGACCTGCTGCAGCGCCCGCCGGACCGCCGGGATCTGGCCCGTGCCACCCACCAGCAGCACCTGCTCCACCGCCTCGCGCCCGAGCCCCTTGCGCTCGGCCTGCCGCATCACCGTCTCGATTGCCGCGTGGAGGCGGGCGAGGAAGTCGTGCCGCGCGAGCACCTCCTCGAGGTCGTCGCGGGTCAGCGGCAGGTCCAGCTCGCGCTGGCCGGTCCGGCCGTGGAAGGTGGTGTAGGCCGCGGTGCTGAGGCGGATCTTGGCCTGCTCGGCGGCGGCGAGGAGCGACTGCCTGCGCGGCCGGGCCTCCTCTGGCTCGACGGCCAGCCGCTCGAGCACGTGGTCGAGCAGCCACGCGTCGATGTCGTCGCCACCCAGGATCTGGCTGGCTTTGGCGATCACCGTGGCGGCGAGGGCGGGGCCGGGATCGTCGAGCCGGTCGGGCAGGCGCACCAGCGAGAGGTCGAGGGTGCCTCCGCCGAGGTCGACGGTGAGCACGCGCCGGCCCGGCCCGGCGGCGCCGTAGCCCAGCGCGGCGGCGGTGCTCTCGTCCACCACCTGCCAGTGGCGCACCGGCCAGAACGACTCGATCCACGCCAGGTAGCGCTGGAAGCTGCCCACCGGCACCGTGAAGACCACGGCGTCCTGGTCGCGGTCGAGCCCCGGCACCTGCCCCAGCACGGTAGAAAGGAACCAGCAGGCGGCGCGCTCGGGCGTCACCTCGACGCCGTCCACCTCGGGGTTCAGGCCCTGGATCTCGGCGGCGATGCGGCGCTTGAAGCCGTGGATGTAGCGCGGGTCGTCGCGCTGGTCGAGCCCTTGCCGCCGCACCTGGTCGCCGACCACCACCGTGGCGGTGCGGGCGTCGCGTACATACAGCACCGAGGGCACGAGCGGCGGGTGCTCACCGTGGCCGGTGTGCGTCAGGCCGTCGAGCGCGAGCACCTCGACGGCGTCGTCGCCGCGGGCGGCGGCGACGACGCTGTTGGTGCTGCCCAGGTCCACGGCGAAGACGCGCTGACTCATGATCTCAGGTGACCGGCTTCCGCTCGGTCTCTTTGCGGAGCGCCTCGAGCTCCACACCGTTGTGGCGGCGGATCTCCACGGTGACGCGGTGCTTCGCCGGGCGGCCGCCGCGCTCGACCTCCTCGGTGTAGGTGCGGTGCTCCACGGTGAGGACCGTGAGCGGCGGCTCGGGCCGGCGGACGATCAGCCTGTCGCCGACGTTGAGGGTGGACAGATCGCGGCCGGGATTCCAGGCTTCGAGGTCGGCGACCTTGGCGTCGTACTTCCCGGCGATCCGCTGCAGCCCCCGTCGGTCGGTCTCGCCGGTCTGCACCAGGTGCCACGAGTCGCGCAACTCGCCGCAGGTCAGGTAAGCCACCGCCTGGTCCACGCTCATGACCTGGTCCACCGGCACACGGCGGCGCTCGATCTCGATGGTTTCGAGGAACCGCGGCTTCTCGGTGAGCCGCCCTCCCGTGCCGCGGAGCTGCTCCTCCACCTGCCGGGTGACGTTATTGAGCCGGGTGTCCGTGGCCTGTTTGGCGAGGGTCAGGTTGGGCAGCGAGACCAGCCGGCGTTTCTGCCCGCCGGGCCTCACGTCGAGCACGGCGTAGGCGTCGAGGTCCACCTTGACCAGCCGGGCGAGCGCGTCCACGGCGGTGCGGAGGGGCAGGTCGAGCGCGCCGGTGGCCGCCGTGAGCGGCGTGACCCGGCGCACCCGGCGCACCACCACCGGCTCGTCGAAGTCGGGCCGGGCCTCGTCGAAGAGCTGCGGCGCCGCGCGGTAGAAGGGATGGTTGGTGCACGCCTGCTGCTTCAATGCGCCGAGCACCTGCATCGCCTGATCGCGCTGGGGCACGTAGGCCTGCTCGACGAACGAGCCGCTCCTGGCGTCCTTGATGGCAATGGCCCAGACGCGGTCGCCGACACGGTCGACCAGCGCCATCGCGACCGCCAGGAGGGCGACGGCGATGAGCATGGAGCGCTGCCGCTCCACCTGCCGCAGGCCGGCCTGCAGGCTGAGCATCTCCGGACTGTCGGCAGGTGCGGCCATGTCCGGCGATCGGCTAGTGCAACTGAGCTTTGAGCACGTCGATGGCTCGCATGAGCTGCGGATCCCATTCCCAGGCCGGCTTGCCGCTGGCCATGGCGGTCCGCGTCTGCTCCTCGTTGAGTCCGAAGTCCACCTTGATGTCGGGCTCGATGCCCTTCTTGTTGATGTCGCGCTTGTCCGGGGTGAGGTACTTGGCGGTGGTGATGGCCACGGCGCTGTTGTCGCTGAGCGGCACCACCGTCTGCACCAGGCCCTTGCCGTAGGTGGTGTCGCCGACGATCTTGGCCCGCTTGTGGTCCTGCAGCGCGCCGGCCAGGATCTCGGAGGCCGAGGCGCTCCAGTGGTTGACGAGCACCACCAGCGGCAGCTTGGGCACGCGCGTGTACTGCGAGATGACGCTCAGCGTCTCGGGCGCCTTGCCGCGCTCCTGCACGTGCACCACTGCGCCCTCCGAGACGAACAGGCTGACGACCTTGACGCACTCCTCCAGCATGCCGCCGGGATCGTCGCGGAGGTCGAGCACGACGCCTTTGACACCCTTGCGCTGCAGCTCGTCGAGCGCCTTCTGGAGCTGCGTGTAGCTCTGCTCATTGAACATGCGCAGGGAGACGTAGCCCAGCCCGTCGCCGATGGGGTCGCTCTCGACGATGGGGATGCTCACGTCGGCGCGGGTGATCTCGATCTCCTGCGTTTTGCCGGTGACCGGCGCGGGGTCGGTGCGGGGAGCGTTGGGATCGTGCCCGAGCCGGCGCTCGAGCTCCGGGTCGAGGGTCTTCTCTTTGCCGCTCGGCCGCTCGATGGTGAGCTTCACCTTGCTGTCGGCTGGGCCACGGATCCTGTCCACCGCCACGTCGAGGCTCAGGTCGTCGGTCTTCTCATTGTTGATGGCCAGGATGTAGTCGCCCGCCCTGAGCCCGGCGCGCTCGGCGGGATTGTCCCGGAAGACCTGGATCACCTGGATCTTGTTGGTGCGCTGGTCGACGCCGAGCACGGCGCCGATGCCCTTGAAGTGCCCGGTGTTCTCCTCCCGGAAGCCGCTGAAATCGTCGGGAGCCATGAACCGGGTGTAGGGGTCGCCCAGCTCGCGCAGCATGCCGCGCACCGCGCCGTAGCTGAGCTTCTTCTTGTCGGCTTCGGTGATCTCCTCGAGGTACTTGCTCTTGAGCTGCTCGTAGACCTCCATGAACGACTCGAGGGGGTCGGGGTCGAGGCTGCCGACGCGGCCGAGCGGCTGCGTGAGAGCGCTGAAGAGCGAGTCGCCACGGTAGGCGGGGAGCCGGTGCGCCGGCCCGCCGGATGGTCCGCGCCGGCCGTACTCCGTCCCCATCACGAACATCATGAACCCGAAGCACGCCGCCGCCGCGATCACAAAGGCATGCGTGCGGGGGAAGGACTTCTGCGCCCGCTGCTCCGACTCAGCCATCCGCGTCTCCGTGCCGCCGCCGGCTCCAGCCCCTGTTGCCGATCCGCACAGTATGCTCCGCCGCGGCCCACCTGTCAATCGCCGCCGGCACAGCCGAATCCCGTTCAGGAGCGGGTTTGCGGCCCCATCAGCGGAGCGGGAGCGGGACGATCCCCGAGTCCGTGACCCGGAGCCGCAGCGCGCGCACGGCGCTGCCCTCGCCCTCTTCGTAGTAGACGCACAGGACGGTGTGGTCGGTCAACTCGACGGTGGACGGGTACGCCCCACCGACCGTGTCCACGGCGTACGGCCCCTGCCAAGTCACCCCTTCGTCGCGGCTGACGTGCAGCGCCGTGGCCGGCAGGCGGTGGCTCAGCAGGATGGTGCCGTCGGACAGCCGGTAGAGGTGCGGGGCGTGGCCCGGGAACCCGACGTCCCTGACCGGCGTCCAGCTCAGACCGTTGTCGGCGCTGGTGGCGACGTGCAGGTTCACCCGGCTGCTCCGCAGGGCGGCGAAGAGGGTCCCGTCCTGGAGCCGGATCACGTCGGTTTCGGCGTCCAGCGGCAGGTTGGCTTCCTGGCCGATGGGAATCGGCTCCGACCAGGTGCGGCCGCGGTCGGTCGAGCGGATCACGCCGCCGTAGGCGGCGCCGCCGGGCGCCTCGGTGTAGACCCCCAGGATCAACGTGCCGTCGGGCAGCTCGCGCACCGGTGCGGAGACATACCAGCCTGGGGCCACCGCCTGCGCCGTGGTGTTCCAGGTCCGGCCGCCGTCGGTCGAGCGCACCATCTGCACGCCGCGCCCGGCCCACTTGCCGTCGAGCGTGTAGAGCGAGAAGAACGAGCAGATCAGCGTGCCGTCGCTGAGCTGGGCGATGTGCGGGTCGCGGTTGTCGTCACCGTCGTCGTAGAGGACCACCGGCGTCGTCCAGTGGCGGCCCTCGTCGGCCGAGCGGACAAGGCAGATCCGCCCGCCTTTGGGCCACGCGGCCGTCGGCATCGAGACGTGCCCGTAGCCGGCGTAGAACACCGCCAGCAGGTCGCCGTCAGCGGCGCGGCAGACGTCGGGAAACGCCTGGTACGGCCCCGCGGCCTCGCCGCGGGAGATCACCAGGTAGGGCGGGGCTTCTTCGCGGAGTGATGCGT
>JACPDV010000226.1 GCA_016183835.1 Armatimonadota bacterium | reverse complement strand
GGCGCAAGTGCGTGCCCAGGCCGTAGCGGAGGCGCGAGCGCGAGCGCGTGCCAAAGCCGAGGCGGACCGTCTCCGGCTCGAGGGCCGGTGCCAGGTCTGCAAGCGGCCGTTAGGGTTCGTGGACAAGCTGCGCGGTCGCGACCGGCACGTCGGTTGCGTCGGCCGCCGTCGCGTCGGCTAGGTCCCTCGGCTCGTATGGGCGTCTGGCCGGGGATGTCGTAACCGGGGCCGGTGGCCTATAATACCCTCTGCGTTCAACACCGGCGGAGCGCGCGAAAGGTGCGGGTATGTCCACGCGGCGTCTCTTCATCGGTATCGGCGGCGGCTCGGGCTCGGGCAAGAGCACCTTCGCCCGGCGGCTCCAGCGGGCCCTCGGCGAGGAGACCGTCGCCCTGCTCGAGACCGACTCGTACTACCGGGACTACTCGAACCTGTCCCTCAAGGAGCGGGAGCACCTCAACTTCGACCATCCCGACGCAATAGACTGGGGCCGGCTCCTCAACGACCTGCGCGAGCTGCGCGACGGGCACGCCATCGAGCAGCCGGTGTATGACTACGCGCAGCACAGCCCGAGCGACGCGACCGTGCGCGTGGAAGCCAAGCCGGTCGTGGTGGTGGAGGGCATCCACGGGCTCACCCACCCGGAGCTGCGCGACATGCTCGACATCCGCATCTTCGTCGACACCGAGCCCGACATCCGCTTCATCCGCCGCCTCCGCCGCGACATCCTCGACCGCGACCGGAGCATCGACACCGTGGTGGAGCAGTACCTGGAGACGGTGCGGCCGATGTACGTGGACCACATCGCGCCGAGCCGCCGGCATGCGCACATCATCCTGCCCGAGGGAAGCTGCAACGAGCTGGGGGTCGAGCTGGTGACCGAGGCCCTGGCGGCCCGGGCGCGGGCGGCCGCGGAAGGCTGAGCGTCCGCCCCTTGCCTCTGCGTTCCCTCCCCTGCGCAGCGGGGGAGGGCCAGGGCGGGGGCCGGGCGGCAAGAGGTCGCGGCGATCCGGCCCCCCTCCCGGCCTCCCCCCGCTGCGCAGGGGGAGGAGTGGTGTGGCGCACGAAGTTCGTGACTCAACGCGGCCTCCCCCCGCTGCGCAGGGGGAGGAGCCCGCCCGTACTCACCCCACCGCCGGCTTCCGGAAGATCAGGCAGTAGTGGTGGTGGTAGTTGGGCACGAAGATCCGCGGATAGCCCCAGATCCCCAGCCGCTTCACATTCTGGCACCAGATCCGCTCGCCCTGGAACTGGTACGTCCGGCCGATGCGCCGGGCCAGATCCCAGGCCAGCGTCTTCACCTCACCGCCCGGCGCGCGCAGGTTCTGCGCCACCACCACCAGGTAGCGGTTCGGCCGCAGGAGCGGCGCCAGCGTGTCGAACACCAACCCGAGCGTCTCCACGAAGGTGTCGTAGTCGGTCAGGTTGCCCAGGTCGGCGGGGTTGTCGCTGTAGTGGGTGTCCAGGCCCTTCGACGCGCGCTCCCGCTGGCTCGAGAAGACGTGTCCCCGGCTGGTGCGGAGCATGTTCCAGTAGGGCGGCGAAGTGAGTATGAAGTCGAGCTGCGGGAGCCCCTCGACCACCGGGCAGCCGGCTGAGAGGGCCGGAGCCCAGAAGTCCGGCTCGGCCACGCGGCGCACGTCGCTCTCGATGACGACCGCCGGCTGGGTGGCGAGGGTCAGCACGCGCTCTCGCGCGGTCGCGGCGTAGCGCGGGTTGACCTCGATCCCCACCGAGCAGCGCTCGGCCTCCTGGCAGGCCACGAGGGTGGCGCCGGAGCCCGCGAACGGATCGAGCACCCACATGCCCTGCTTGGTGAAGAAGCGCACGAAGGGCTCGACCATCTCCTCCGGGAAGCGGGCAGGGTGGAGCTCGGTGCGCTTGTTCCGCCAGTAGCGCTTGCTGTCGGCCACGAACCAGGTGCGGGTGAAGGCCAGCCACTCGCGGCCGGTGAGGTCGTTGAGGTCGTTGCGGGGGTGAAAGCGTCCGCGGTCGTCGCGCATGGCGCCTCATTCCACCGTGGGGCGCCGGGTCCTGCGAGGGAGGTATCCGAGGGAGAGCGGCCAACCTTTGCGATCGAGACCGCCGGCAGCAGCCCGGCATTGAAATGCCGGGCTACAAGCCACGAAACCCCGTAGGGGTTTGGTTGGACGTAGCCCGCCGTTTCAACGGCGGGTGGCCCGGTCGCGCCAGAGCATCGCTGGCCCCCAAGGAACCGACCGTGACTCGACACCTCCTCCTCTCCCTTTGCCCCCTGGCCGCCCTCGCCGCCGAGCCGGTGCTGGTCAGCGATGGTGAGACCACCGACCATTGGCGCGGCGTCACCCTGGTCGACGATGGCAAGGTGGGCGCCCACGCCGTGCGCTACGACGTGCCCGCCGGCCGGCCCGCGGGGCCGTCGTTCGACCACCGCCAGCTCGGCCTCGACTTCACCCACGGCGGCGAGCTGCGCTTCTGGTACCGCTTCACCGGCCAGGGCTCCTCCAGCCTGGCGATCAAGGTGCTGGCCTTCCCCTTCGCCGACGGCATGCAGGCCACCTGGTTCATCACCCAGGACGCGCCGGGCGACGGGCAATGGCACCGCGCCGTGGTGGACCTGGCGAGCGAGCACCTGAGCTGGGGCGACCGGCCCGACCGCGACGGGCGGCTGATCATGTTCCGCACCGATGGCGCCGGCGGGTCGAAGCTGACGCTCGACCTGGACGACGTGGTGATCGCCCCGACCCGCTTCACTGCGGCCCTGACCGCCATCCGCTTCGCGGCCGCCGGCTCCACCGCCGAGCTGAAGCTGGGCAACCCGGGCACGGAGCCCGTTACGCTGGTGATCACCGGCGGCGCCGAGCCGCTCCGCCTCGAGCTGCCCGCCGGTGCGAGCGAGAGCCGCCGCCTCGCCCTGCCGCCCGACCCGGCCTGGCTGGCTCGGGCCAAGCCGCTAGACCGTGCGCGGGTGCGGGTGAGGGTCGCGCCCGCCGACGCGCCCGACCAGGCCAAGGAGGTGGATGTCGTGGTGGTCAAGCCGCTCGATCTGCCGCCGCACCCCCGTCTGCTGCTCAGTGACGCCGAGATCCCGGCGATGCAGGACCGCATCGCCAAGGCCGCCTGGGCCAAGGCTGCCTGGGAGGGGCTGCTCAAGAGTGCCGACGACTGGCTGGCCCGCGCCGTGGTGCTCCCTCCTCGCGGCGGGCAGTGGTGGCACTGGTACGCCTGCAAGAAGGACGGGGCGCGGCTGCAGACCGTCTCACCCACGGAACACAAGTGCCCCGTGTGCGGCACCGTCTACACCGGCTGGCCCTACGACGACGTGGTGCTCGACCGCGATCATAACGCCTTGGCCGGCGGACTGCGGACGCTGGGAGTGGTGTACCGCGTCACCCGTGACGCCCGCTACGCCGCCAAAGCCCGCGAGATCCTGCTGGCCTACGCCGCACGGTACGACAGCTACCCGCTGCACAACGTCCAGGGCAAGCCCAGCGTCGGCGGCGGCAAGGTCGGGCCGCAGACGCTCGACGAGTCGACCTGGCTGATCCCGATGTGCCAGGGCGCCGACCTGATCTGGGACACGCTGTCGGACGCGGACCGGCAGACGGCTGCCGACGGGCTCTTCCGTCCGGCGGCGCAGGTGATCCGCAACCACCGCATGGGCATCCACAACATTCAGTGCTGGAAGAACTCGGCCGTGGGGCTGGTGGGGCTGCTCCTCGACGATCCGGAGCTGGTCTCGGACGCAGTCAAGTCGGACCACGGCTTCGAGCAGCAGATCGCAAGAGGCGTCAGCGTGGACGGGCAGTGGTACGAGGGCGCCTGGGGCTACCACTTCTACACGATGAGCGCCATCGCGCCGCTGACCGAGGCGGGCGAGCGCTGCGGGCTCGGGCTGTATGCCTACGAACACGACGGGCGGAGCTTCCGCCGGCTGTTCGAGGGGCCGCTCGATCTGGCGATGCCCGATCTGCGCCTGCCGGCGTTCAACGACTCAGGCACGCAGGGGATCAAGGGCAGCCGGCTCTATGAGCTGGCGCTGGCGAGGTATGGCGAGGCGCGCTTCGCGGAGGTCTTGCAGGGCACCGCGCGGGGCGGGCTGGAGGGGCTGCTCGTGGGCGTGGAGCCGCTCCCCGACCCGCCGGCCGAGGCCAACGTGAGCCGCAACTTCAACGCCTCCGGCTACGCGGTGCTACGCAGCGGGCCGGACGTGAACGCTACCTGGGCCTGCCTCAAATACGGCCCGCACGGCGGCGGGCACGGGCATCCCGACAAGCTCAACGTGGTGCTCTACGCGCGCGGCAGCATCGTCGGCGTGGACCCGGGCACCGGGCTCTACGGCGTGCCCCTCCACAAGGAATGGCAGCGCGCCAGCATCGCCCACAACACGCTCACCATCGACGAGCAGAACCAGGCGGAGGCCACGGGCAGGTGCCTGGCCTTCGGTACGACCGCAGACATCGCGGCGGCGGCCGCCGAGGCCGGGCCGATCCACAAGGGCGTGCGCTACCGGCGCGCGGTGGCGCTGGTCGGGCCGAACCTGGTGCTGGTCCTCGACCAGGTGACGAGCGCGGACGAGCGCACCTTCGACCTGGCCTGGCACACCGCCGGGGAGTGGGCTGAGACGCCGGCCGGGGCGCCGGTCCCGATGCCCGACAAGGACGGCTACAAGCACCTCCGCGACGTGGTGGTCGCGCCGGGCGAGCTGCCCCTGGTGAAGGCCACAGATGCGCTGTCGGTCGGCCTGGCGGTGGCGTCGGCGGAGCCGGGAGAGACCTGGGCGTGCACCGGCGCGGGGGCCAATGACGAAGAACGCGTGCCGTGCGTGATTCGCCGGGTGAAGGGGCAGACGGCGGTGGTGGGCTGGGTGCTGAGCCTGGATGGGCAACGGCCGGCGGTGAGCATCGCCGACGGGGCTCTGGCGGCGACGGTGGGTGAGAAGGCGTACAGGCTGGCGATGGCGGAGGATGGGTCGCTGACGGTCACCGCCGAGGGGCGGGAGTGGCGGGTGAGCGCACCGTGACCGCGGCGATGCTTCGCACCGACCTCATCCTGGCACTGCTGCCAGGTTGGATTGCCGTGGGCGCGCTTGCCGCGACAACGCCGCCTCCCGGCTCTGTCCTCGTGGAGGCCGAGAGCTTCACCCGCTGCGAATGGTACCGGTTGGACGAGCCTGCGGCCAGCGGCGGCGGTTGGCTGCGCAGCAACCAGCCCGAGCAGGTCGCCGGGAGCACCGTGAACCTGCCCTCTGGCAATTACACCCTCTGGGTGCGCTGCACCGACAACGGTCACTACCCGGGGCACTATCAGTATCGCGTGACGGTCAACGGCGAGGAACACTGGGCCGGCGGCACCGAGCCTCTGGCCTACACGTGGTGCTGGGAGCGCCTCGGCGCCGTGGCCGGCGGTGCGGTCAGCCTGCGGATCGATCGTGCCGACCGGTGGAACACCGGATGCGACTGCTTCCTGTTCGTGCCGGATCCCGCCTGCCGGCCCGCTGGCGAGCCGTGCCTGCGGCTGCTCCACTCCGAGGTCCGCGTCGGACGCGCCGGCGGCACGGCCGAGATCACCTTCGAGGCCCCGGAGGCCGCCACCGGCGAGTGCTGGGTAGCGCTCCGCCGCGAGCGGCGGGTCGTCTGGTCCCGGGAGATCCGGCCCTTGCCGGATGGCCAGCCGGGCGACGGGACACAGCGCCGGCGCGTGGCATGCCGGGTGCCCGCCCAGCGTTTTGCACCGGCCGGGCGCTACGAGCTGTCGCTGGAGCTGGGCGATCTGCAGTGGCTCGGCCGCGAGGAGGGCGATCACACCGTGGCTGACGTGCGTCTCGGACCCCTTCCCACCCCCCGGCCCGTCGTGGCGCAGGTGCGCCGCCACCAGGGCACGCCCACGCTCTTCGTGGACGGCAAGCCGCTCTTTGCCTTCGCCTTCCTCGGCGTGCACACCGGCCACTACACCGAGTTCGCCGCCCAGGGCGCCCATCTGTACTGCGTGGGCTGCGGCATGGGCAACCAACAGCCGGGCGGCTTCGACGCCGCAGAGCCCAACCAACTGCTGCAGGAGGTCCTCGCCCGCGACCCGGCGGCCCGCCTCATCCTGCGCGTTCAGCTTGAGCCCCCCGCCGCCTGGCTTGCGGCGCACGCAGACGAACGCGTCGTCTTCGACGACGGCTCCGTCGGGCCCCAGTCGTTCGCCTCTCAGCCGTGGCTTGACCAGGTCTGCGGCGACCTCCGCCAGTTCGTGGCCTACCTCCGGAGCAGCCCGTTCGCCGACCGCGTCATCGGACTGCACCTGTGCACCGGATACTCGGCGGAGTGGCAGAGCTGGGGCTTGTGGGATGACCGTCGAGGCGACTTCTCGCCCGCCTTCGCCCGCTTTTTCCGCCGGTGGCTGCGCGGCCGCTACCGGACGGACGCCGCTCTGGCGGCGGCCTGGGACAGCCCAGAGGTGACCTTCGACACGGCCGCCGTCCCCTCGCGCTCCCGCCGCGACCGCCCGGCGCAACTCCTCTGGGGCCCTCGCCGCGACTGCCAGGTCACCGACTTCTACGAGGCCTACGCGCTGGCCGCATCCCAGGCCATCGCACGGGTCGCGCGGGCCGTCAAGGAGGCCTCCCGGGGCGAGATGCTCGCGGGCGTGTTCTACGGCTACGCGCCCCAGTACGGCGGCCTGGCGCCCGAGACCCAGCACCTTGCCCTGCGCGAGGTGCTGGAGTGTGCGGACGTGGACTTTCTCTGCGCCCCGGCCATGTACACCGACCGCGCGCCCGGCGGCACCTCAACCTTCATGTCCCTGACCGACTCCGTCCGGCTGCACGGCAAGCTGTGGCTCAACGAATCGGACATCCGCACCCACCTGCAGGCCGACGCCGTCGGCCGCTGTGCCGACCTGGCCCAGACGATGGGCGTCCTGAAGCGCGAGTACGCCGCCGTCCGCAGCCGCGGCGCGGGCCAATGGTGGTTCGACATGGGAGACGGCTGGTTCGCCGACCCGGCCATCCTCTCGCTGTTCGCCGAGATGAACCGGCTCGGGCAGCAGGCCCTGCAAGGCCCGCCGCCGCCAGCCTTCGAGCCCCAGATCGCGGTGTTGCTCAGCGAGCGCAGCCTGTTCAGGCAGGCCGCGGGGGCGATGGGAGACTTCGGGTTCAAGGCGTTGACGGCGCAGGTTGCGGCACTCAACCGCGTCGGCGCCCCGGCCGCGCTGTACCTGCTGGAAGACATCGAGCGTCTTCCCGATGTCCGCATGGTGGTGTTGCTCAACGCGGTCGACCTGACCGCGAGCCAGCGTAACGCCCTCGAGCGTCTGAGGTCCGCCGGCCGCGTCATCGTCTTCGTCTACGCCAGCGGCCTGGGGACGGTCGGCGCAGACGGCCGCGTGAGCGACCGCCTGGACGCCGTCGGCCGGCTCACCGGGCAGCCCCTCCGCGCTGTCGAGGCTGGCCCCTTCCGCGTGCGTCTCACCGACGATCCTCTGTGCGCTGGGCTGCGCACCGCCGAGCCCGTCTTCGGCATGGCCGCCCGCGAGTATGGCCCTGACCTCGCCGCCTCGCCTCGCTTTGTCGTTGATGGCGCCGCTCGCGTCCTGGGCAGGTTCGCAGACGGCGGTCCCGCGCTGGCGCTGCGGGCCTTCCCCGACTGGACGTCCGTGTGCAGCCTGGCCCCGGGGCTTCCGCCCGGTCTCTTGCGCAACCTGGCCCGCCTCGCCGGGGTGCACATCTACTCCGAATCCGAAGACGCCTTCTACGCCGGGCGCGGCACCATCGCCTTGCACGCCCACGCTGCCGGCGAGAAGACCATCGTCTTGCCGGCGCCCATGTTCGTCCGCGAGTTGTTCGCCCCCGGCGCGGTAGAACAGCACACACAGGTTCTGCGGTTCCAGGTCGCCGCTGCGGAGACCAAGGTGTTCCAGGTCGCTGCGCCGACGCATCGAAGGAGGAATGCCACCAAGCCGCCTTGAGCCGTCCCGGTCAGGCGACGAACCAGCCGCAACAGCCAAGCTGTTGCGTGTGCCGGCCCGCAGACGGTGTCCGGGCAGCGCGCCGCGTCGGTCCTGACCACCGGGCGCGTCGGAACCGCCTACAGATCCGATCCCGCCGACGGGTCCGAGGTCCAGTCGTAGGCGTTCGGCCCCATCCAGAACCAGTGCGGGTCCCAGCGGTTGCTGCCGTTCCGCATCATCAGCGTGTCGCCCGCCCGCACCGCCTTGGCGTGGCCGTCGAAGAACGCCGAGTTGTAGCGTCGCGCCGGCGGCTCGGGCTGCGCGCAGCCACACTGCAGGTCGTCGTGCGCCGCCCGGAACTCGCGCAACATCACCTGCTGCGCGGGCGTGCCGAAGGCCGCGTCCTTGACCCCGCTGCCGCGCGCGCAGATGGCGTGCTTGAACTTGTAGTGCACCGCCCGCGCCGGGCCGTAGGGCGTGGCCGGACGCCCGAAATCGGTGTCCACGATGCTCGGGCAGAGCCCGATCTGCGAGTTCTTCACGTACGGCTGCAGGACCGCGAACCAGATGTTCCGCTCCACGCAGCAGGCGTCCTGCGGATACGCGGCGGGCCCGCCCGGGTAGTGCGCGATGTTCTGGGCTGGAAACGCCTGATCGTAGTCCGAGACGTACATCATCATCCCGGTGGCGAGCTGTTTGAGGTTGCTCATGCATGAGCTCTGACGCGCCTTCTCCCGGGCCTTGGCGAAGACCGGGAACAGGATTGCCGCCAGGATCGCGATGATGGCGATCACCACCAACAGCTCGATCAGGGTGAACCCACGTGCGCGACGTCGTGTCATGGTTGTACTCCCTTGGCGCCCCCGGCCGCCACCTCCGGGTGTCGCACATCGGAACCCGGCTGTCAAGCTGTCGCTCCGCGATACCTGTGCCCGTTGCGACGCCGCCACGCTGCACAAGGTGGTTCGCCACCCCTCGACGAATGGGCTCGCACGGTGCCCGCCATGCGAATCCACGCCCACCTCGCCCTCCTGCTCCTCCTCCCCGCCCTCGCCGCCGCCAAGGACCCGGTGATCGGCTTCGTGATGGTCGACGCCGACCGCTACTTCGCCGAGGAGCGCGACTCGTACCCCTACGCCACGCGCGTCCTGGCGCCCAACGGCTTCGGGTTCGGGCTCGCCGAGTGGCGCCTGGTCTTTGGCGAGCAGGCCGATCCCCGCCGCACGCTGGAGCTCTTCCGCCAGTTCAACGTCATGGTGCTCGACACGCCCTTCGATTCCAGCATCATGGACCTCGGCCCCGAGCGCCTCCGCACCGCCGCCAACGCGCGCCAGGCGCTGGAGGCCTATCTCAGCGAGGGCGGCAGCGCGCTGCTCATCCTCCAGGCCGTCCGCTACCCCGGCGACAAGGACCAGGACTACGCCAACCTGGTCTTCCAGGGTCTCGGGGTCGAGATGCTCCACGAGGGCGTGTTCGACCCGCGGCACAGCTTCAAGACCCCCATCGCCACCATCTTCCCGCCGGAGGGGTTCTACTCGACCGAGAGCGTGACGAAGGGCCATCCGGTCACCGAGGGCGTCTCCCGGCTCTGTCTGCCGCAGTACCACAACGGCGACACGCCCGGCGTGCCGGCGCTCAAGCTCTCGCCCGACTGGCAGGTGCTCGTCCGCGGCGAGCAGAGCGCGCAGAGCTACGTGGTCACCCGCGAGCACGTCACCGACTACGGCCACATCGGCACCTACCCGAGTGCGCCGCCCATCGCCGCCGTGCGCAGCTTCGGCAAGGGCCGCGTGATGGCGTACAGCGTGCCGGCGCGCAGCGTCCACGCCAACTACGGCGTGCCCGGCTGGAACATGATTGTGGAGTCCGCCGGCAACGCCGCCGCCGGGCTCCCCAGCGACGGCGCCCGCCTCACGCTGAACGGCATCCGGTGGCTGGCGGAGACCTCCCGCGACAACCCGGCTCTGGGCACCTTCCGCACCGATGCGGTGAGCGAGGTGAAGTTCCCCGAGCGGATCGACTGGGACAAGGCCGAGCTGCCCGCGCCGGTGCCCGGGATCCGCGGCATCCTCGGCGCTCGCACTGCGCTCAGCGACGGCACCGGGAGCGTGGCCGACTACGCCGCCGCCGCCCGGGCGGCCGGGCTGTCGTTCATCGTGTTCAATGAGGCGCTCGAGAAGATGACCGCCGCCGAGCTGGAGCAGCTCAAGGCCGACTGCAAGCAGGCTTCCACCGCCGACTTCTACGCCTGCCCGGGCGTCGAGTTCGGCGACGAGCTGGGCGACCGCTGGGCCATCTGGTCCGAGCGGATCGTCTTCCCCCAGGAGAGCTTCAAGCGCGCCTACGGCGAGACCAACGAGCAGCACCCGCCGCTCCGGCAGTGGGACGGGCAGGTGATGCACAACCCGGGGCAGTACTGGGAGTACTGCGCCTACTCGCCCAACATGCTGCTGAACTACCACAACCTGCGGCAGAAGGGGGCGCATCCCGCCAACCTGTGGTGGTTCTACCGCGTGCCGCCGTACGTCTACGACCGCGGCCGGCTGGTGGAGGACCAGCTCGCCGAGTACCTCTTCGCCCTGCGCGACGTGCGTCACCTCAACGCGGCGTCGTACGCGCGGATCTACTCGCCGGGCGAGGTCGCGCAGGCCGCCGCCCAATGTGCCACCGGCGCCCGCGACCTGGCCAACGCCCACGACTGGCTCAACACGCGCTGCGGCAACTTCAGCCACCCCGCCTGCCCGTACGTCACCGCCGGGCCGGCCATCGAGCAATTCGCCGCGACCAACACACAGCACGACTTCCCCTTCTCGGTGCGCGGCAAGCAGCGCGTGCGGCTCCGGTTCCAGGTCAGCTCGCCCGACGGCATCGCCGAGGTGCGGGTGCACAACTGCGACTACGGCCTGGTCCGGCGCTACCTCGGCGGCGGGCAGAACAGCTTCGCCCGGGCCTTCGAGCTGGTCCACGACCGCGACCACGACCTCGTCTTGGAGGTGATCGACGGCCGGGGCCGCCGCGCGATCAGCGACAAGCTGCTGCTCTTCTGCTACAAGCAGAGCCTGCTCCGCTGCGGCGACAACCTCAACTTCCTCAACGGGGTCGGCCTCTGCTGGCACCCCGACCGCAACGAGATGATGCCGCTCTACCAGGGCTGGCAAGGCATGCCCGTGGAGAGCATCCGCGGCTACGACACCGCCGCCGCTCTGACCCGCCAGACCCAGCTCCGCGCCTGGCCCATCGACTGCATGACCACCGCGGAAGTCAAGCAGTATCCCCTGGGCTGGACCGACGGCATCCTCCGCAAGACCCTTGACGTGGTCTTGCCCGGCAACGACGTGAAGCTCTGCGAGATGACCATGGGCCCGCTGGTGGAGCCCTTCGACTCGCCCACCCGCGACACGCCGGCCCGCACCAGCCCGCCGGTGATCGTCCAGGAGAACCAGCTCTTCACCCGCGTGCACCGGAGCTGGTACCTGCAGAACCGGAACAACATGTTCATCACCTGGGACTACCGCCGGGCGCGCGAGGGGGCGAAGGACTACCGCGGCGGGATGGTCTGGCACGAGGGGAAGGTCACCTTCAAGCGCGACGTGACCCTCACCGGCGGCGTGCCCATCATGCTCTTCTACTTCAACCCCAGCGGCACCGACGCGGACACGGCCAACACGCTGCTGGTCAAGGACGCCGCCGGCGGGCCGACGATCGTGCCCATCGGGAAGGGCAAGGGCGTGGTGCAGGAGGGTTTCGTGGCGCCGGGCGGGTTCGTCACCGCGGCGCCGTGCGACGTCTATCCGGTCTTCTACGCCGCGGCCGACACCCGCTTCCGCTACCTCTGCGCGGCGGATCCGAACACCGGCCGGGTCAACCAGCTTCAGGTGGGGCTGGGCGAGGCCGGGCAGAAGATCGCCGCGGGCACGGAGCTGATCTACCGGTTCGGCATGGCCACCCTCGGCGGGCCGCGCCTGACGCCGGAGCAAGCGGTGACGCAGATCGAGGACGTGGGCGAGAGCTTCGGTATCGGCGGCGGCGAGCGAGGGGTGAAGGCGGGGCTCGAGGCGGGCACGCTCTTGTCCAAGGAGCTGTTCCTCGCCGCCCGTGCGCAGGAGCACGAGGTGAGCCTCAAGGTGGCGCCGCGGCCGACCATCATAGACCTGCCGCTGCGGGTGGAGGGGCTCGAGGACAACGGCTGCGCGGCGGTCTACAGCACGGCCCGGCCGTTCTTCCGCTTCGTGGGCGTGGCCGAGGGCAGCGCCTGGCTGCAGGAGAATGTGGATCAGGGCTCGGCGATCTGGGTGGGCAACGTCTTCGTCTGCGACCGGCCCGAGGTGAAGCTGACGCTGATCCGTGACGGGCTGTCGGAGGGCGTCGCGCCGCACCTGGAGGTGCACAACCCGACCGATCGGGAGATCCGCGCCAACCTGACCTCGCCGCCGCACACGCCGATCTACGGCGGGACAAAGCTGACGGCCACGGTGCAAGCAGGTTCGAGCGTGGTGCTGAAGCTGGAGCGGTGACAGCGCTGGTGAGCCCGACTCCGGCCCCGTCTCCCGCCGGGAGAGGGTGGGGGTGAGGGCGGTGCGCGGCGGGTGGGCGGCCCGAAAGGACCCTCACCCCAGCCCTCTCCCGGCGGGAGAGGGGGCCGGAGTTGCGCAGCGAGCCGCCGCCTCACCCGCCGGTCACCATCTCGCCCGCGCTCTCCACGCGGAAGACCTCCGCCCCCGTGCCCACCCACGCCACCCACAGGCCGGCCGCCTGGTGGATGCCGACCCACGCCACCCACAGACCGGCGGCCTGGTGGAAGATCCCCACGTTGAATTGCAGCCGCTTGGCCCCGGCCTGGCCTGCCCCGAGGACCGCCCGCGGGATCCGCCATTCGGCCGTCCACTGGTCCTTGCCGGGCCGCGTGGCGTAGCGCGTGTCGCTGGCCAACTGGGCCATCTGCGCGCCGCTCGCGCCGCCCGATGGGTGCGGCCAGAACCTGCCGTCAGCCGAGCCGTAGAGCATCAGGATCGCCGCCGGCGCACCCGGCTGCGCGCTGCGGAAAGCCACCTCCATGCCGTCACCATTGTACGGGTCGGCAGCCGGATGGACGGTGTAGTTCGGTGGGGTCACCACCCGGATCGACAGGTAGAGCCAGTCCTGGTCCGCGGCGGCGAGAAGGAGCGAGCGGGGCGAGGCGATGGGCTGGCCGTCCGGCGTCTGCGCCACCAGGGCCACCCGGGCCTTGTCGCCCCACGGCCATTCGGCCACGTCGCCGTCGATCGCGAGCTTGGCCGGCGGGCGCGGTGCGAGCAGCCTGGGCCGCGCGGGCGCGGCTATCCGCGCGAGCGCAGCGAGCGCCGGGGTTTTGCTGGCCGTGCCGCCGGTCGACGGCGCTTCGGCACAGTCGATGAAGCGGTTGCCCTCGGCCGCCGCGGCGCCCCACAGCGCCCTCGATCCGTCGTCCAGCACCTTCACGCAGCGCCGGAACACGTTGCCCCGGATCGGGCTCCGGATGGGCTGCCCGAAGCGATCGACGGACAGCGCCAGCACCGGCTGGCTGAAGCCGCTGAACAGGTTGTCGACCAGGCTCCACTCGCCGCGCACGTCGACGGCCGCCGCGGCGCCGGGCGCGCCGCCACTGCCGCTCACCACGTTGCTGCGCAGGACCGAGGTCGGCCCGCCGTAGCCGTCCAGCAGCATGGACGTTGGGCAGTCGGCGATCGTGTTGTCGTGGATGGACCAGTTGGAGCCGCCGGGCGGGTAGACCTCGAACGCATCGCC
>JACPDV010000225.1:4536-6411 GCA_016183835.1 Armatimonadota bacterium | reverse complement strand
CCCTCTCCCGCCGGGAGAGGGAGCCGGAGGCGGTACGGCGAAACCGGCATCTGAAAGGACCCGTCCATGCCCCGCAGTCCCGGGTGGTCCGCCGCCCCGCTGAGCCTGCTGCTCGCGTCCGCCGCCGCGCCGGCCGACCGGCCGCCCGCGCCCTGGTTCGCCCCGCCCGCCGTGCCGCTCGTGGCCTGCGACCCGTACTTCAGCGTCTGGTCCGGGGCGGACAGGCTCACCGACGACGTCACCCGCCACTGGACCGGCCGGTCTCATCCGCTCGGCGGCATCGTCCGCGTCGACGGCCGCGCGTTCCGCCTGATCGGGCCCGATCCCGCCGGCCTGCCTGCCCTGTCGCAAACTGACTTGGCCGTCACCCCCACCCGCACCATCTACGGCTTCGGCGGCGCCGGGATCCACCTGCGGCTCACGTTCACCACGCCGAGGCTGCCCGACGACCTCGACGTGTTGGCGCGGCCGGTCACCTATGTCGCCTGGGAGGCCCGCAGCACCGACGACCGGGAGCATCGTGTCGAGGTCGAGTTCGACGCCTCTGCGGTGCTCACCGTCGACCACCCCGAGCAGGCCGCGGGCTGGTCGCGGGAGGCGGTGCCCGGGCTCGACGTGCTGCGGCTCGGCTCGGCGGACCAGAGCGTCCTACGCCGCAAGGGCGACGACCTGCGGATCGAGTGGGGCTACCTCTACGTCGCCGCGCCGCAGGGCTCCGGCAGCTTCGTGGTCGGCTCGCAGTCTGCGCTGCGCGACGCCTTCGCCGCCACCGGCAAGCTGCCGGAGGCGATGGACACCCGTCAGCCGCGCGCCGCGGGCGACGACCCGCCGGCCGCGGCGCTCGCCTTCGACCTCGGCGCGGTCGGCCCGCAGCCCGTCGCGCGCTGGCTCATGCTGGCCTACGACGACCTGTACGGGATCCAGTACTTCGGCGAGAACCTGCGGCCCTACTGGCGGCGCAAGGGGGCCGAAGCGGCCGATCTGCTCACGGCGTCCCTCACCGAGCGCGACGCGCTGCTCAAGCGCTGTGCCGCGCTGGACGAGGAACTGCTGGCCGACTGCGTCAGCGTGGGCGGGCCGGCCTACGCCGACATCGCCGCGCTCGCCTACCGCCAGTGCTTCGCCGGGAGCAAGCTGTGCGCCGACGCCAACGGCCAGCCGCTGCTGTTCCCCAAGGAGTGCTTCAGCAACGGCTGCATCGCCACGGTGGACGTGATCTACCCGATGGCCCCTCAGCTCCTGCTGCTCAGCCCGTCGCTGGCCAAGGCGATGCTCGTGCCGGTGCTCGACTACGCCGCCTCGCCGCGCTGGAAGTGGCCCTTCGCGCCGCACGACCTGGGCACCTACCCGCTGGCCAACGGGCAGGTCTACGGCGGCGGCGAGCGGACCGAAGAGAACCAGATGCCCGTCGAGGAGTCGGGCAACCTGCTGATCCTCCTTGCCGCGCTGGCGAAGTGCGAGGGCAACGCCGACTTCGCGGCGCACTACCGGCCGGTCCTGGCGAAGTGGGCCGAGTACCTGAAGGCCCAGGGCTTCGACCCGGCGAACCAGCTCTGCACCGACGATTTCGCCGGGCACCTGGCGCACAACGTCAACCTCTCGGCCAAGGCGATCCTGGGCCTGGCGAGCTACGGCCTGCTGTGCGCGGAATGGGGCGACCAGGCCGGCGCGGCGGAGTACGGCGACCTGGCGAAGCAGCTCGCCGCGCGCTGGGTGCGGGAGGCCGACGACGGGGACCACTTCCGGCTGGCGTTCGACAAGCCCGGCACCTGGAGCCAGAAGTACAACGTGGTGTGGGACCGGATCCTCGGCCTGGGGCTCTTCCCGCCGGAGGCGCTGGCCAAGGAGATGGCGTTCTACCGCCGGTCGCAGCAG
>JACPDV010000225.1:0-4496 GCA_016183835.1 Armatimonadota bacterium | reverse complement strand
CTGCCATTGGATGTGCGACAGGCGTACACCAAGCTCGACTGGACGATCGGGACCGCCACGCTGACGGGCAACCGGGCAGACTTCGAGGCGCTGGTGCAGCCGGTCCACGACTTCCTGGCGGCCACGCCCGACCGGGTGCCGATGACCGACTGGTACGGCACGGAGAACGGCCGGAAGGTGGGGTTCCAGGCGCGGCCGGTGGTGGGCGGGGTGCTCCTGCCGCTGCTCTACGACGCCGAGGTGTGGCGGCGCTGGGCCGGCCGCGACCGGACGAAGTCCGCCGGCTGGGCGCCGCTCCCGGTGCCGCCGGAGATCGTCGCGGTGGTGCCCACGGCGCAGCAGGAGTCGATCGTCTGGCGCTACACGACGGACATGCCGGCGTACGAGTGGTTCGCGCCGGCGTTCGACGCGGCGGCGTGGCAGTCAGGCCCGGCGGGGTTCGGCGCGGGCGATCCGCCCGGGTCGGTGCTGCGCTCGTTGTGGAACACGCCGGACATCTGGCTTCGCCGCGAGTTCGACCTGCCGGCGGGCGAGCGACTAGGCAGCCACCCCGAGATGTTGTCCAGCGCGCCAACAGCGCCGGTAGGGGCGAGGTCTCCTCGCCCGTGCGGCCGGCCGAGATCGCGCGCAGAGCGCTCCCACCTCGCGCATCGGGCGGGGAGACCCCGCCCCTACCTTGGGCCGGACAGCAACTCGGGCACGGTGCTTAGACCTGCAGCTCCTGGTCTACCACGACGAGGACGCGGAGATCTACGTCAACGGCGTGCCGGCCGGGTCGGCGGCCGGCTACGTCACTGCCTACGAGCTGCTGCCGCTGACCCCGGCCGCCCGGGCCGCGCTGAAGCCGGGGAAGAACCTGTTCGCGGTGCACTGCCACCAGACGGGCGGTGGGCAAGGGATCGACGTGGGGATCGTGGACGTGGTGAGGAGGTAACGTGAGCGTCGAGCGCCGCAAGCCGTTGACCGCCCGTGTCGGCCTCCTGGCCGCCGGGCACCACACCTACTGGGGTCAGTTCGACGGGCTCCTCGACGAGCTGATGGCCAAGGTGGACGTGCTCGCGGCGAAGCTCCGCGGGAACGGTATCGAGGTCGTGCCGTTCGGCATGATCGACGACGCCGAGGCCGCCTACCGCGCGCTCCCGCTGCTTCGCGCCGCCGATCTGGACCTGCTCTTCGTGGACATGGTCACCTACGCCACGTCCGCCACGTTCGGCGCGCTGGTCCGCGAGCTCGACATCCCCATCGTCCTCGTCGCGCTGCAGCCCCTGCGGGCCATGGACTACCCGCGCGGCACCACCTACATGCAGCTCTGCAATGACGACTTCTGCTCCGTGCCCGAGTTCACCGGCGTGGCCATCCGCATGGGCAAGCGCCCGCCCGAGGTAGTCCTCGGCACGCTCCACGATGATCCCGCCGCGGACGCCGAGCTGGCCGATTGGTGCCAGGTCGCCAAGGTGCTCCACGACCTCCGCCGCGCGCGGATCGGGCACTTGGGCCATGTGCTCGAAGCCATGCTCGACATGCACACCGATCCGACCGCCGTGACCGCCGCCTTCGGCTGCCACGTGGTGCAGTGCGAGCCGGACGACATCCTCCGCGAGTACCGCCGCGCCGGACCCGCCGCGGTGGCGGCCAAGGAGGCCGAGATCCTGGCCTTCTTCGACACGCCGGATCCCGTCTCCGACCCGCTCACCAGCCGGCTCAGCGACGGTGACCTACGCACCGCCGCGCGGGTCGCCGTCGCGCTCGAGGCCTTTATCGGGGAGAAGCGCCTGGACGGGCTGGCCTACTACTACGAGGCCGAGGAGGGCAGCGAGATGCGCACGGTGATGACCAACCTGATCGTTGGCAACTCGCTCCTCACCGGCGCCGGCTTCCCGATGTGCGGGGAGTACGACCTGAAGACGTGCCTGGCGATGCTGATCCTCGACCGGCTCGACATCGGCGGGAGCTTCGCCGAGTTCCACCCGGTGGACTTCGAGCGCGACAGCGTGCTGGTGGGACACGACGGGCCGCACCACCTCAACATCGCCGACGGCAAGCCGGTCCTGCGCAGCCTGAGCCGCTACCACGGCAAGCCGGGCAGCGGCGCCAGCGTGGAGTTCCGCATCAAGGAGGGGCCGATCACGATGCTGAGCCTCGGGGTGAAGGCGGACGGCCGGTTCAAGTTCGTGATCGCCGAGGGCGAGTCGCTGCGCTGGCCCATCCCGCCGACGGGGAACACCAACACGCAAGGCCGCTTCAGCCCGGACGTGCGGACCTTCCTCAAGCACTGGGTGGCCGAGGGGCCGACGCACCACTTCGCGCTTGGGATCGGGCACCACGCGCACAATCTGCGGCGGGTGGCCGACTGCCTGGGGGTCGAGGCGGTGGTGGTGGCGGAGGGAATGCCCTCCGGCGCGGACTGAGCCGGAACCGTCACTGCGAGGAGCGCAGCGACGAAGCAGTCTCGTTCGCCCGCCGCCCCTCGCCTCGACGGCCTCCCCGGCCGGACGAAAGGACAACCTCAGTGGCTGGCCAACGCGATTGCTTCGTCGGCGGACCTCCTCGCAATGACGACTGCGCGATGGTTCTGCCACTGGGTCGCGAGGTTCACGCATGCCGCGCATCGCATTTCTTCTGCTGCTTGCTCCCCTGCCCGCCCTCGCCGACGAGGCCACGCTGCTGGATGACCTGGCCTTCCCCGGCCGCTTCCAGCTCGACCCGTGGAACAAGGCGCCGGGCGAGCTGGCCGTCGCCGGCGACGAGCTGCGCGTCGGCATCGACTGGCCCGACGACGACGAGTTCCGGTTCTTCAGCATCCAGCCCACGGCGTCGCGCGGGCCAATCCCGTACTGGCTGAAGGAAGTCTCGCTCCAGGTCTTCGCCGGCGCCGACGGGCACTTCGTGGAGGTGCACTTCAAGTCGTCCGACGGCAAGGACGTGAAGGTCGGCTGGAAGCCCAAGGGCGGTGCCTGGGAGACCCTCCGCCAACCGGTGCCGAACGACTGGGTGCAGCCACTTACCCTGACCGGGGTGACCTGGCACAACTGGGGCATGAAGGGCGCCGGGGGCCGTGCCGAGGTGCGGCTCAAAGAGCTGACCGGGCTGATCGACGACAAGCAAAAGCTTGTGCCGGGCGACGACAAGCCGGCCCTCCTCGTCGCGCCCGCCGTGCCGTACGGCCTCGCCGCCGCGGACGGGAACGCCGAGGTCGCCCTGCGCCTGCTCGCCTGGCGCCCGCTCGAGCAGGCCGTGGCTCTCCGCCTGGAGTTGACGGACGACGCCGGCCAGGCCGTCGCCGCGAGCGACGCACAGCTCACCGCCGAACAGCCGGCGCGGCGCGAGCACGTGCAGCTACCGCGCAACGGCACCTACCGGCTGCGGGTCACCGCTCCCAGCTTCGGCGCCGAGACCGGTCTGGCGCGTCTGCCCGCGGTGCCGCAGCTCACCGCCGACGAGCGGCGCCGCTCGCCCATCGGGGTGAACACCCACTTCGGCGCCCCTTGGGCGGCGTTCGAGGCGATGGGCATCCACTGGGCGCGCGACTACTCCTGGGGCTGGCTCGGCCGTGGCGAGACCGCCCCCGTCGGCAACGGCCGCGACTACGCCGCCGTGCTGGCCGACGCCGAGCGGCATCACGTGCAGGTGCTCCCGGTCAGCATGGACGCCTTTCGCAACGCCGCCAAGACCGGCTGGAACGAGGACTCCGGCGCCATGCGCGACAAGGGCTTCGACCTGGACGACTACGCCCGCGCGCTTCTCGCCGCGCGCGACGGCCTGCAGCGCGGCGGCCTGCAGCGCGGCGGAGCCGGGTCGCTGGTGCTCAACGGCACGGCCGGGATCCGGCTCGACCAGGCCGAAGTGCTCCTCCGCGGGCCCGCCAAGGACGCCTTTGTGGTGGTCAACTCGCACTACTACACCGGCACCATGCCGCCCGAGCCGGCGGTCTACGACGCCAACCTGGGCGGCGCCGACCGCAAGACCCCGCTGACCTTCCTCGACCAGCTCCGGCTGATCAACCGCCTGGCGCACGCCGCCGGCAAGGAGTCGTGGCTGACCGAGGTGGGCTGGGACGTGACCAACGGCCCGGCGGTGGGCGAGGCGCTACAGGCGGTCTACCTGCCGCGGGCCTACCTGCTGGCCTGGGAGACGGGCACCGACAAGACCTTCTGGTTCTACGACCGGGACGTGCCGAACGCGCAGGGGATCTTCAGCACCTGCGGGCTGCTCCGGCTGGACGGCAGCATCCGGCCCAGCGGCGTGGCGATGGCGGCGCTCTCGGCGCAGATCGCCCGCGCCACCTACGGCGGGTCCCTCGATCTGGGCGACGACCTCTGGGCGCTGGTCTTCAAGCAGCCCGAAGGCGGCTGGACGGTCGCCGCGTGGACCGTGATGGCCGAGCACCCGCTGCCGCGGGAGCTGGCCGGCGCGGCGGCGGTGGACCTGTTCGGCAACCCGGCGCAGCCGAAGACGATCGGACCGGGGGTGGCCTACTTCCGCCTCGCGCAGCTCCC
>JACPDV010000068.1:8837-16629 GCA_016183835.1 Armatimonadota bacterium | reverse complement strand
GCGGTCGCGCCCGGCCAGGTCGGGCACCACCTCCAGCGGCTCCAGTCCGCAGACCGAGAGAGCCCGCATGGCCTCCTCGGCCTGCTCGTCGCCGCATTCGGCCACCAGCCAGCCCGCCGGCCGCAGCAGCGCCGCCGCCTGCGGGCCGAGCTGCCGAAGCACCTCCAGCCCGTCCTCTCCGCCGTCGAGCGCGAGGCGAGGCTCGTGGCAGCGGATCTCGGGCGGCAGCCCGGCGAGCTCCGGCGTCGGGACGTAGGGCGGGTTGCACAGCACGCCGTCGAACGTGCCGGCCAGGCCGGCGTCGAGCAACGGCTGCGCCAGGTGGCCGCGGCGCAGGTGCACCTGTCCTCCGTAGCCGAGCGCGTCGACGTTGTCGGCGGCAAGGGCGAGGGCCTCGGGATCGAGGTCCGTGGCCCACACCTCCGCCCGTGGCACGAGCGACGCGAGCCCGAGCGCGAGCGCGCCACCACCGGTGCAGAGATCGGCCAGCCGGGGGCCAGGCAGGCCCTCAACGAGCCCTGCCAGGCGCTCCACCAGCGGCTCACTGTCCCAGCGCGGCACGAGCGCGCGACGATCGCACTTCAGCACGAGCCCGAGGAAGCCCTGGCTCCCGATCAGGTAGGCCAGGGGCTCTCGCGCGGCGCGGCGGCGGACCAGCGTCCCGAGCCGCGCGGCGGCCTCGGGTGCCAGGGCGCGCGCGGCGTGGACAAGGATGAGTGTGCGCGAGAGCCCGAGCACGTGAGCGAAGAGCAGCTCGGCGTCGACGCGCGGGCTCTCCACGCCGGCGTCGCCCAGCCGCGCGGCGGCTTCGTCCAGCGCTTCGCACCAGCGGGCAGCGGAGACTGTCAAGCTGCGCACGCTCGGATCCTGAGGTGCGTGTGCCCCCTCCTTGGCAAGGAGAGGGGGCCGGAGCGGGGCGCCGCGACGTCAAGCTGAGCACGCTTGACCGAGATTCGGCTCGGTGGTATCGTTGGGCTGTTCGTGGTGGGTATAGCTCAGTTGGTTAGAGCGCCAGGTTGTGGCCCTGGAGGCCGTGGGTTCGAGTCCCATTACTCACCCTCCACATCGTCCGTTCGCGCGCCCGCTCCTGCATCCCGGCTCCTTCTGCCTCACCTTAGGATCGGCATCCGCCTTGCATGGGAGGGCACCTCATGGGTGAGACCGTCAAAGTCGGGATCTACGGCGCCGGCTGGGTCAGCGGCGAGCATCTCAAGGCCTACCTCGGCAACCCGCAGTGCGAGGTGGTGGCGATCGGCAGCCGCAAGCTCGCCAGTGCCGAGAAGCTGGCCCGAGAGCACGGCGTGGATGCGGCCTGCTACGACGATTACGGCCGGTTCCTGGCGCACCCCGGACTCACCGCCGTCAGCCTCACCGGGCCCAACCACGTGCACGCCGAGCAAACCATCGCCGCCGCGCAGGCCGGCAAGCACCTGATCATCGAAAAGCCGGTGGCCATCGATCGTGACAGCCTGCACGCCATGGCCGCCGCGGTGGAGCGGGCCGGCGTGCGCACCGTGGTCGGCTTCGTGCTCCGCTGGAATCCGCTGTTCGACTGCATCCGGGCGCAGATGGCCGGGCAGGTGATCGGCAAGCTCGTCTACGCCGAGGTGGATTACTGGCACGAGATCGGCCCCTGGTGGACCGGCTACGAATGGGCCCGCACGCTCGACTCGGGTGGCAGCGCCTTCCTCACCGGCGGCTGCCACGCCGTCGATGCGCTGCGCTACCTGACCGGCGACGAAGTGGCGGAGGTGTGCGGCTACGCCGCCACGGCCGCACCGACCAGCTTTGAGTACCCGCCGACCGTGGTGGCCGCGCTGAAGTTCACGTCCGGCGCGGTGGGCAAGCTCTCGGTGTCGTTCGAGGCGTGGCTGCCGTATCAGTTCAACGTCGACCTGCTGGGCACCGAGGGGAGCATCCGCGACAACCGAATCTACAGCCGCACGCACTTGCCCGGCGCCACCGACTTCGCGGTGGTGCCGACGGTCCTGCCGAACAGCGGCGAGGTGAGCCACCACCCGTTCCAGGGCGAGATCGACCACTTCGTGACGTGCATTCAGTCGGGCGCCGAGAGCCACGTGAACCTGGCCGACGCGGTGAAGACGCACGAGATCTGCCTGGCCATCGACCGGTCGGTGAGCGAAGGCCGGCCCGTCAAGCTGCCGCTGTCGCCCTGAACCCGTCCGGCGGTCGGTACCGGCGTTGACCGGCGGGTGCACCTCGGCTATAATCCCCGCTTGCGAGGTAGGCAAGCCCGCATGATCACGGCCGGTGCAGTGGCCGCCGCGCTGGCGGAGTTCGCCCCGCCCGTGCTGGCCGAGAGCTGGGACAACGTCGGCCTGCTGGTGGGCGACCCGGCGGCCGAGGTCCGGCGGGTGTTGGCCACCCTCGATGTCACGGCCGCCGTGCACGACGAAGCCGGCCGCTTGGGAGCCGAGCTGATCGTCACCTTCCATCCGCCGATCTTCAAGCCCTTGCCGCGGGTGCGGGCGGACGAGGCGTCGAGCTGTGAGGTGTGGCGGGCGGTGCGCGAGGGCCGCGGGCTCTACGCCACGCACACCGCGCTCGACGCGGCGCGACCGGGCACCAGCGACTGGCTGGCCGAGGCGCTCGGCGTGAGGGTGGACGGCGTCTTGCGGGCGGCGGAGCGGCGCGGGGACGTGAAGCTCGTCACCTTCGTGCCCGCGGAGCAGGTGGGGCAGGTGGCCGCGGCGCTGGCGGAGGGTGGCGCGGGGCGGATCGGCGCCTACGCCGAGTGCAGTTTCCGGTCGACGGGCGTAGGCACCTTCCGCGGTCTGGCCGGCGCGCACCCGGCGGTGGGCGAGGCCGGCGTGCTGGAAGAGGTGGACGAGGTCCGGCTGGAGATGCTGGTGCCGGAGAGCCGGGTGGGCGGGGTAGTGCAGGCGCTGCGCGCGGCCCATCCGTACGAAGAGCCGGCCTTCGACCTGTACCCGCTGCGGAACTCCGGTGGCGACGTGGGGTTGGGCAGGGTAGGGCTGCTGCCCGAGCCGGAGCCGTTGGGCGAGTTTGCCGAGCGGGTGCGGGGGGTGCTGGGCGCGGGCGGCGTGAGCTGGGTGGGCGAGGCGGCGCGACCGGTGCGGCGCGTGGCGGTGATGGGCGGGAGCGGCACCAGCCTGCTCGACGACGCGCGGCGGGCCGGGGCAGAGGTTTACGTGACGGGCGATGTGAAACACCATGACGCCCTTCGCGCGCAACGGAGTGGTCTGGCATTGGTGGACCCGGGACACTGGGCCACCGAGCGGCCGGTGATCGGCGCGACGGCGCGCTGGCTGCGGGCGCGGATGCCGGGCTTAAAGGTGTTCGAGACAACGGTGGACGGCGATCCGTTCACCGGGAGGCGAGCGGGATGAGCAATCTGGTCGACGAGAGCGAGCTGATCGCAGGGCTGCCGCAGCTCTACGAGTTGCAGACCCTGGATCACCGCATCGGCGAACTGCTGGAGCAACGCGAGGAGCTGGACGACGGCTCCCACAAGCGCGACCAGCTCGAACGGGCGCAAGCGCGCCGGGAGCAGGTCAACACACAGCTCATGGAGCAGCAGGAGCGGCAGCACGACCGCCAGCGCGAGCGCGACATGCTCCAGGGCCGGCGCGAGAAGAACCAGCACCGGCTGTGGCAGGAGAACCCCACACCCCAGGAGTACGAGGCGCTCCAGGCCGATCTGCAGGCGGTGGCCACCCGCCTCGACCAGATCGAGATCGAGCTGAAGGACTGCGAGAACCGCATCGGGCTGCTGTCCGGCCCGGCCGAAGACGAGCAACGGACGGTCAGTGAGCTCGAGGCCGAGCTGGTGGAGGTGGTGACCAAGTTCGCCGAAGAGGTGAAGGACATCGACTCCGAGCTGAGCGCCCTGGTGGCGGCGCGGCAGGCCCATATCGCGGCTGTCTCACGCACGCTCTACGACCAGTACGAGCGCATCCGCCTGCGCCGCGGGGACCCGGCGGTGGTGCGCGTGACCGAGGATGTGTGCTCCTGCTGCCACACGCAGCTCACCTCCTTCATGCTCCGCCAGCTCCACCTCGCCCAGCAGATCCAGCACTGCGAGAACTGCAACTCGATCCTCTACTGGGCGGGCGAGGCGCGGCCGGACTTCGCGCTGGAGGACTGGTCGGAGCAGCAGGACAGCTACGAATACGTCTACGACGAAGACGACGACGAGTAGCCCCGGCCGCGGCGGCGGGCAAGGTCACGGTGGTGACCGGTTCGACCTCGGGGATCGGCGAGGGGATCGCCCGGCTCCTCGCCTCCGAGGGTGCGCCGGTGGTGGTTTCCGGCCGGCGGGTGGAGCTGGGCGAGCAGGTCGCCCGCGAGATCCGTGAGGCCGGCGGCGAGGCGCGGTTCGGCCGCTGCGACGTGCTCGTGCCCGACGACTGTGCGGCCCTCATCGAGTTCGCCGTCAGCACCTTCGGCGGGCTCCACGCCGTGGTCCACAACGCCGGGCTGCCCGAGCGCGGCACGGTGCTCACCCACACCCTCGAGCATTGGCACCGCATCATGGACACCAACGTCACGGCCGCGTTCCTGCTGGCCAAGGCGGCCGTCCCGGTGATGCAGGCGCGCGGCGGCGGGAGCATCGTCCACATCGGCTCCGCGCACACCGTGATCCCCAAACGCAATCTGGCGGCCTACTGCGCCAGCCGCGGCGCGCTCCTCATGCTCACCCGGCAGATGGCGGTCGAGTACATGGAGGACCGGATCCGCGTCAACATCGTCAACCCGGGCTGGGTCGACACGCCCGGCGAGCGCGCCCTGCTGGCCCGCCTCGGCCACCCGCTCGACCTGATGGACAAGGCCGCCGCCGCCAACCCTTTCGGCCGGCTCCTCGGGCCGCTCGACATCGCCTACATGGTGACCTATCTGGTGAGCGACGAGAGCGCCCTCGTCACCGGCGCCGCGTTCGACGTGCACCACGAAAACCCCCGCATGACCTGACACCTCGACAGCGCCAGGTCGGTGTGCTACCCTCCGGCGCGAGGTCTGCAGTCATGCTCACCAACCCCGTCAAGCAGCGCCTGCGAGAGGGCGGCGTCAGCGTCGGCACCTGGCTGGCGCTGCCCTGTCCCTTCGCCGCCCGCGCCATCGCCCGGCTGGGCTTCGACTGGTACACCGTGGACATGGAGCATGGTCCGCTCCCCATCGACGCGGCAACCCTGATGATGACCGCCGTGCGCGACAGCGGCGCGGTGCCCTTTGTCCGCGTGCCCTGGAACGACGGTGTGTGGTTCAAGCAAGCGCTGGACAACGGCGCTTGGGGCGTGGTGGTGCCGATGGTGATGAACCGGGCCGAGGCGGAGCGCGCCGTGGACTGGTGCCGTCACGAGCCGCTCGGCCGGCGGAGCACCGGCGGCTGGCAGCACGCCCTTAGCTGGCAGGCCACGGGCACCGAGTACTACCAGCGGGCCAACGACGAGATCTTCGTCGCCATCCAGATCGAGCACATCCGGGCGGTGGAGCAGGTGGACGACATCGTCAGCGTGCCGGGGATCGACGCGGTCTTCGTCGGGCCGATGGACCTCACCAAGTCGATGGGCTTCGACCCACCGGTGATGGCCAGCGAGAGCCCGACGTTCATCGACGCGATGGCCGCGATCCGGACGGCCTGCGACCGGCACGGCGTGGCGCCGGGGATGCACTGCAGCGGGGTGGCCCACGTGCAGGAGAAGATCGCCGAGGGCTGGCGGTTCTTGGCGTGCAGCTCGGACCTGGGGTTCATGCTGGGCAAGGCCGGTGAGAGCGTCGCGGCACTCAAGCTCACCGAAGGGCGCGAGCTGACGCGGTACTGACCTGGTCGAACTGTCCGACCTGGTAGCGGTGACCGGCAGGTCGCCCGTCCGCGATGCACGACCACCGCCGGGACCCGGGCGACCTGCCGGTCGCCCCTACCGGGCGTCGTTGGCTCGCTTCAGACGTCCGGATGCACCAGCTTCCCGCCCTCGCGGGCGGAGGCGTAGATGGCCTCGATCAGCGCGATGGCCGGCCGGCCCGAGTGGATCTCGCAGCGGCAGGGCGCGCCGTCGCGGAAGTAGGGCACCACCTCGTTGTAGAGCAGCCGGTGCCCCGTGAACTCCTCGTGCCGCTCCTCGTAGTCCTCGGGCCGGAACGCGAAGTCAGGCTCGTCGCGCATCTCCCACGCGGTCACCGTGCTCCCGGAGATGCTCGCACTGCCCTTCATGGCGTGCAGGTCGATCCGGTCGCCGTGGTCGTTGTAGGCGCAGGTGGTGCACTCGATCACCCCGAGCGTGCCGCGGCGGAACTTGAGCGTGGCCACGCAGGTGTCTTCCACCTGGCACAGGTCGCGGTTGTGGCCGAGCGTGTCGAAGCGCGCCTGCACCGTGTCGATGTCGGGCAGCAGCCAGGTGACCGCGTCGATCATGTGCACCCCCTGGTTCATGCACGCGCCGCCGCCGTCCATGGTCCAGGTGCCGCGCCAGCCGCGGTAGTAGATGTCGTCCCGGTAGCGGCGGCTGATGGCGTTGATCACCGCCGGCGTGCCGAAGCGGCCGGTGTCGAGCGCGGCCTTGACGGCGGAGAAGCCCTTGTAGTAGCGGGTGGGGAAGACCACCACGGCGCGCACGCCGGCACGCTCCACCTCCGCGAGCGTGGCGTCCACGCCGCGCAGCGTGATGTCGAGCGGCTTCTCGACGATCACGTGCTTGCCGGCGCGGATGGCCTGGAGCGCGTGCCGCCCGTGGAGCCCGGACGGCGTGCAGACGCTGACGGCGTGAATGTCGTCCTGCGCGAGCATCTCGTCATAGCTCTGGAAGTACTCGCAGCCGTACTTGGCGGCGTAGGCGCGGCCGTTGTCGGCGTTGATGTCGCAACAGGCGGCCAGCCGGGCGCCCGCGGTCTCGCCGAGGTAGTGCCCGTGTACCTCCCCGATGCCGTTGTAGACGCTGTGTCCGCCGAGGTTCTGGTTCGGCACGCCGACGCCGATGACCGCGAAGTTGACCGTCTCCGCCATGCCTGTGTCTCCGTCCTGAGTGCGGGCCGAGGATCTTCGCGGCCGGGCGGGCCGGCTCCTCCCGGCAAGTTGACCGCCCGTGCGCGGTGCGTCATGATGCCCGCGGAGCCGTGGGATGGACGACGCCGCGATCCGTAGGTGGGTGCAGCAGATCGACGACCCGGTGCGCGCCCTGCGCACCGAGGCGGCGCATCGGCTGGCCGAGATCGGCGAGGAGGCGGTACCCTACCTGCGCGAGATCCTCCTCGCCGACGACCCCGATTACGACCATGCGGAGTACGCGGTGTGGATCCTCGAGCAGATCGACACCCCGGCCGCCGAGGCGCTGCTGGAGGCCTGGTGGGACCGGCAGTGAAGCTCGACCGTCAGCGGCGGGAGAGAGTCTCGCGAAGCAGCTCGGGCGAGGTCTCCATGGTGTCCGAGGCGTGGACCACGGCGATGGCGATGTCGTCGAACTGCGGGGCCTCGTCGGCCCACTTCTCCACTGCGGCCAGGACCGCCGCCACCGTGTCCGGCGCGTTCGTGCCGTCCGCCTCGGCCAGGACGCTCTCGAGCCCGTCCATGCCGAACTGCTTGCCGGCCGGGTTGATGCTCTCGGTGATGCCATCGGTGTAGAGCACCAGTCGGTCGCCCGGTTTGAGACTCAGCGTGGCTTCCTGCAAGTCCACGTCCTCGATCACCCCCAGCGCGATGCCGCGGAGCGTGACCCGCCGCGGACCCTCGCCGCGGCGGTAGAAGACCGGTGGGTTGTGCCCGGCGCTGGTGTAGGTGAAGGTCTGCGCGACCACGTCGAGCACGCCGTAGAAGCAG
>JACPDV010000068.1:7214-8817 GCA_016183835.1 Armatimonadota bacterium | reverse complement strand
GGAGAACTCCAGGATTCGCGCGTTGAGGTCGTCGAGCACCTTGGCCGGTGACAGCTCGCGCGCCGCGCAGGAATAGAGCAGGCTGCGGCACATGACCATGAACATGGCCGCGCCGAGCCCCTTGTCGGCGACGTCGGCGATCACCACGCCCAGGTGCCGGTCGCTGATCTGGATGAAGTCGTAGAAGTCACCGCCCACCTCGCGCGCCGGCCGGCTGGCGCCGTGGACGTCGAACCCGGCGACCGCGGGGAACGAGCGCGGCAGGAGCCCTTGCTGCACGGTCCGCGCGATCTCCATCTCGCGCCGCAGGCGCGCCTGCCGCTCCTCCACCTCCTGCATCATCGCCCGCCCGATGGCGGCGGAGGCCATGATCGCCAGGCTCTGGAGCAACAGGAGATCGGAATCGGAGAAGGGCGTCTCGTGGCTGGTGACCAGCTCGATGGCCCCCAGCCTCTGCCCGCCCTCGTCGAACAGCGGTGCGCAGAGGATAGACGCGGTGTGGAACCCGGTGCGCGTGTCGGTGGTGCCGCTGAACCGCTCGTCCCGGCTCGTGTGCGTTGAGCAGCATCCAGGGCGGCAGGAAGCCCAGAACGAGCAGCACGGCGACGATCACGAGCCCCAGGTAGTCGGCCTCGCCGCCGCCCGTGTACCAGATGTAGACCGCGGTCAGGATGGCAAACCCCAGCACGATGCTGGCGCCCTGCGCCCGGAAGAGCCCGCGCGACTGGTCGGCGATGCGCCCGAGGATGTCGTCGAGCTTGGAGACCGAGAGCAGGCCGAGGCTGATCTGGTAGAGCCAGTTGCGCTCCTCGCGGCGGCGCTTCTCCTGCCGGGAGACGTTGGCCGACTGCACTGCCAGCGTGACAAACGAGACGATGCCGAGCATCAGCACGGCGCCGACGCCCAGGAGCCAGGTCAGGACCTGTTTCAGCCAGCGGTCCACCGTGGCGCCGCGCGGCGAGAGCGAGACGATCACCATCTGCTTCTGACCGAGCTCCAGCCCGGCCACGCCGAGGAGGAACCCGGCCACGCCGAGGAGGAGCCCCCCTTTTTCCCCACCGCCGGGCAGGCTGCTGGTGGCGTTGATCTCGCTGCCCGGCGCGCAGCGCCGGACGGCGTCGAACAGCTTCCCCGTGGCAGTGGTGAAGAGCCTGTCGAGCGGCATGTCGGCGGGAATGAGGCGGTTGGTGGAGGCCATCACCTCGAGCGTGGGCGGGTCGACCACAAGGATGTCGGTCTGCGTGCCCTCGGCCATCTCGAACGGCTCGAGGATGGTGGGCAGGGGGATGTCGAGCATCAGCGCTCCGCCCCTGCCGGGCAGCCCGCGGGTCAACAGCAGCCGCGAGACGTGGTTCGCGGCGACGTAGAACACCGGCGGCGAGCCGCCGCCCGTGCGCACCGCGGCGAGGGCTTCGGCGAGCGGCGCCGCAGGCGGCGGATTGGCGCCCGCCGGAAAGGCGTCCAGCAGCTCGCCCCGCGGGCCGAAGCGGAAGACCGGCGGGTGGGCGTCGCCGAAGCTGGCCCGGATGTCCCCCAGCTTGGCGGGATGGCCGGCGAGCCTGGGGTGCTGGGCGGCGTCGCGCGCGAGGTCGATCAAGCCGTA
>JACPDV010000068.1:0-7181 GCA_016183835.1 Armatimonadota bacterium | reverse complement strand
CGCGAGGTCGATCAAGCCGTAGACACCCATCTGGTAGAGGTCCCGCAGATGGGTGGCGGCGTAGAGGCTGATCAACTGGTGCTCTTCGGCGAACTCGGCCGCGAGGTCGTCCCGGGTGGCCGTGAACGCGCTGTAGTCCACGAAGATCACCAGCACCACGGTCACGGCGAAGGTCACCACCGCGCTGACCATCACGCGTTGGTTCGCGGCCGGGTGCGGCTCGGACCAGCCGGTCGGCATCCGGACCGGACGGGCGTTTCGGTCAGCCATCCTGCACCACCCTGAGGCTCAGCCCGGCGTTCCCTTCCCCTCCGCGCGCGTCGCCGACGATCAGGATAGTGTACGTCGCGCCCGGCGTGGCGATCCAGTTCAGCGCGCGGAGCAGCGTGCCGGTCTCCGTGGGCCGCACCTCCACCTGCAGCGGCCGGCCCGCGGGCACGCTGCGGTACTCGGTCAGCCCGCCGCACGGCAGGCCCCGGGCCAGCGGGTCGGCCTCGCCCGCGACGGCCACGTCCACGGCGCCCACGCCCTGCGCCGTGTGCACCACGCGCAGATTCGCGGCTTGTGGATCGATGTACCTCGGATCGTCGTTCAACAGCCACAGAGACGGATGACCGGGCGGGTCGAACAGCAAGACGGTGAAGCTCTGTCCGGGGTAGAGCTCCACCGCCAGCTCGCGGGCCACCTCGCCGACCTTGGCGGTGAGACGGGCGGCGTCCAGCGGCATCGGCTGGTAGTCCGTGAAGCGGCCGTAGGCCAGGCCGCGCGCCACGGCGTGGCCGTCCAGGTCGGCATCCATCGGCGGGGCGCCCGGAGAGAGGTTCGCGAGGCGCAGGCGCGGCAGCACGTCGGGCTTGGGCGGCGCCGTGGGCAACTGCCCGGCGGCCGGCCCGGCGGGCGCCGGCGGCTGCCAGGGCGCCTGGTCGAGCAGCACGCGGAGACCCGTCTCGCCCGTTCCACCGGGCTCGCCGAGCAGCCAGGCGGTGACGACGCTGTGCGGCTCGAGACGCTCGCCCTCGAGCCGGGCGAGCGGCTCGCCGCCGGCGGCGCGGAAGACCACGACCGCCGGCCCGGCGGGCCGGGTCACGGCTCGCGTGGCCTGGCCATAGGCGAGGGTGGCGACCACCGGGTCGCCCTGGAGCAGGAACTGGGCGGCGGGCGCGCGCGAGGCGAGGTGCACGGCGCGGAGGAGCACGCCGGCCTCCGGCGCGGGCCCGACCGGCTCGGGCAGGCGGAGGAAGGCGACGCCCTCGCCGCGGGTCACCAGGGCGATGGTGTAGCGGGTGTCGGCGGCGAAATCGGCGTCGCGGTCGTCGAGGAAGGTGTCGGCGCCGGCCGCCGCGGCCTTGAAGTTGTGCGCGCCGGGGCGCAGCGCGACCCAGGGGCTGAAGGTGCCGTAGGCGGCCGCCTGGACGGCGGCGGTGCCGTCGACGAAGACGTCCACGGCGCCGGCGCCGGGCGCGGCGTGGAGCACCCGCACGGCGGCGGACGGCTCCGTCAAGACGGCGGAGGCCAGCAGCCAGAGGAAGACGCAGGGCATGGGGGCGGCGGGCTCACCCGGGGAGGAGAGCCGGGTACTCGGTGCAGAGGAGATGGAGCGGCGGCTCGTCCTCCGCGATGGCGGGGAACCGGCCGACGGGCTCGTAGAAGCGGTTGTCGGTGGCGTCGTCGTTGACCGAGGAGACCTCGCCCACCAGGACGGTGCCGCGGCCCTCGGCGCCCCAGAAGGCGTGGTAGAGCCGTGGTGGGAGCGTGATGCTCTGCCCCGGCCGGAGCTCCACCCGCCCGCCGGCCTCGACGGTGCGCTCGACACCGTCGATGGAAACGCGGACCGGCGTGTCGGCGCAGCCGTCGCCGGCGGTGGAGTTCCACAACTCGATCACCAGGTCGCCGCCGCCGCGGTTGATGATGTCCTCCATCTTCTGGTGGTGGAAGTGCAGCGGCGTGAGCTGCTCCTCCCGCACGATCATGACCTTCTCGGCGTAGGTCTTGCGACAGGTCGGGTCGGCGAGGTCGCCGTTGCGGACGGTGAAGAGGAGCAGGCCGATGCGGAGGAAGTCGCCGCTGCCGAAATCGGTGATGTCCCAGCCCAGGTGGTGCTGCACCACTTCACTCGCGGCGGCTCCGGCCGCGGCCCAGTCGGCCGGAGTCCAGGCCGCCCACTCGGGCAGCCGGAAGCGGTAGGTGTCGAAGAACGCCCAGGCGTCGCGCAGCAACGCGTTGATCTCGGAGCGGCGCATGAGACCTCTCTACGCGCGGCACTGTACCACTCCGGCCGCGTCGGCGTCAAACCCCGGAGGCGTGCATGGCGGGCGGCGAAGTGCTAGACTGATCGCCGGGACGCGCGAGGAGACTCCGGTGAAAGCCCACTGGGTTCCGGTGCTGCTGTGCGTGGTCGCGGGGCTCGCCGCGGCGCAGGAGGAGCAGGCGCCGCAGCAAGTGCTCGACCTGGCCAACAAAGCCCTCCAGGCCATCCGCGAGCAGAAGATCGAGAGCCTGGCGCCGGTGCTGATCACGGAGGGACTCGACGAGTTCTTCAACGTCATGCAGCTCGGCCGCGGGCCGCGGGCCGACGGCATCGGCGAAGAGGGGCTGCTCTACCTCTACGGCTTCATCCTGCTCTACAATCCGCCCGGCGCCAAGGTCACTTGGGGCCAAACCGTGGTCGAGGGCGATCGGCAGACCCGCCCCTTCCGGAAGCAGTGGGAGGAGCCGTTCACGCTGCTGATCCGGCCGCGCGGCGCCACCTGGGGCCTCGACCTGCTGGGCAGCGGGTTCGCCACGGTGGGCGTGCCGCGCGACGCCGTGACCACCGCGCCCGTGGAGCCCGATGCCGCCGCCGACAACTACCTCGCCGTGCTCCGCAACGGCGACCTCCGCCTGACCGCCTTCGTCTGGCGCGACCTGGACAACCTCCTCACCCCCGAGTCGAAGACCTTTGCCGAGCAGGTGGCCCTGGCGCACACCCAAGGGCTGCGCGGGCGAATGTTCCTCTCCTACTCCACCGCCGTCTTCCTGGCGCCCGACGCCCCGCGCGAGCTGCGCCCGGCGAGCCGCTCCGGCGACGGGTGGCGCGTGCCCTTCGTGATCAAGCTCGACGTGCCGATGAAGCTGGTGCTCCAGAAGGTCGGCGACGCGTGGAAGGTGGACCTGCTCAACAGCGCCCGGGCCTCCGCCGGGCTGCCGCTGCCGCCGGTGATCCCGCCGCTCGCCGCGCAGTCGATGGCTAACCTGACCAAGCTGGCGGAGGCGGCGCGCGCCTACGCCGCGGCGCACGGCGGCAAGCTGCCCGACCCGGCCGCCTGGACCACGCAGCTCCAGCCGTACTACCAGGACACGAAGCTGCTCGGCCTGGGACAGCGCGCGACGGCGTACGCCATGAACCGCACCGTGGCGGGAGTCTCCTTGACGGGCGAGCAGGCCGACCCGCCGCCAGGGCACGGCGGCGACGTGCTCTTCTTCGAGACCGAGAACGGGCAGGCCAACGCCTCCGGCGGGGCCGAGCTGCTCCCTCCGGTCGGGTGGCACGCCGGGCAGGTGGCGGAGGTCACCCTGGCCGGCCGCGCCTGGTTGGTGGACCGGGACAGGCTGGCGCAGCAGCTCACCCAGACCCCGCCGCCCGATCCGCCCGAGGCCAAGGCCGCGCTCGCCGATGCGAAGGCCGACCTGACGCTGCTCACCGCCTGCCTGCTGGACTACGCCAAGGCGCACGACGGCCGGCTGCCCGAGGCCGCGGGGTGGTCCGACGAGCTGCTCAAGCTGGCCGAGGACGACAAGGACGCATTCCGCACCGCCGGCAGCCAGGCTGGCTGCTCGTACGCCTTCAACCGCGCCCTGTCGGGCGTCAAAGTGGCGGGGCTGGTACATCCCGAGCGGACGGTGGTATTGTTTCAGTCGAAGCTGGGTACTTGGAACGCAACGGGTGCGGCGAACGATCTGGCGGATGACGCCTGGCTGAACGGACGGGTGACGGCCTCGTTCGCCAATGGCAGCGTGGCGCGGATCCCGGCGGCCGAGCTGCGCACGCTGCTGGGTGGGTTGTTCTGAGGAGCGCGAAATGCGGCGTAACGACGATGCGATGCACCTCCTGCTGCCCTGGGTGGCGCTCTTGCCGGCGATCCTGATCGCCGCCTGGTGGCCGCACACGCTGATGGCGCGGCTGCCGCTGGCGGTCTTGCCCTTGTACGTCACCCACCAAGTCGCCTCGCGCGGGCAGCGCAGCCCGGGCATCTTCGCCGGGACGCTCCTGGTGCTGCCGGTGATCTTCTGCAGCGTGGCGGTGCTGCGCGTGGCCGCGGTGCTGTACAGCGTGGTGGGTCTCGGCTGTTGGGCGCTGGGCCGGCGCCGGCGCCGGCGTCGTCCGCGGCCGCGCATGTTCTGGGAGGCGGTGGCGCTGCAGGGCCTGCTCCTGCTGATGTGGGGCATCACCCTGGCGCTCGTGGCGCCGGTCGGCCGCCCGGCCGCGGCACCGCAGGACGAGCCGCAGAGCAAGCCGCTCGTCTTCGTCCCGCTCAGCCTCGACGCCGCCGGGCGGCAGGCGATGCTGTTCTCCCTGCGCGACGACGACCGCGACGACGAGCAGCTCGCGCTGTGGTCGCTCAACCTGGACAGCGGCAAGCCGCAGCGGATGTACCTGGGGCATCCCTTCGTCACCACCGACTGGTCGCCCACGGGGCACGCGGTGTGCCTGAGCGCCAGCGAGGCAAGCCGCGGCGACCGGGCTCAACCGCTCGGCGTGGCGTTGGCGATGGCCGACGGGAGCGCCTCGCGGTGGCGGCTGGCCCCACCCAAGGACGGCACCTGCTGGATGTACCCGCTGTGGTCGAAGCAGGGCAACCAGTTGGCGGCGTGGCTCTTCCCCGACGTGCCGGAGCTGCCGCTCGGCGCCGGGCCGCTGCAGCGCGTGCCGCAGTCGTTTGCGATGGACGTGAATTCCGGTGAGCCGCGCGAGCTGAAGATCCGCGGCGCCCGGCTGTCGCTCTTCGGCGCGTGGCAGGCCGAGGCCGCCGGAGCTTACATGGTCACCGAGCACGGCCTCTACCTGATCGGCGCCGACGGCAAGCAGCGCAAGCTGGTCTCGGCCGGCGAGGCGCCGTTCGATCCCTTCCCCTTCGCCGTGCCCGAGGGCGTCTGCCCCGCAGGCGGGTGGCTGGCATACCTCGAGATGACCATCCGCAACGGCGAGATCGCCCGCATCGACCTGTCGCTGGTGGATGCCAAGGGCAAGCACCGGCGCGTGGTGCCGGACCTCTACCCAGTGGCGTTCGGCTGGACGCCCGACGGGAAGGTGCTCGCCGGCGCCCAGGTGCTCAAGGGCGAGCGCGTGGGCGTCCTGGTCCACGACGCCGCCAGCGGGAAGACCAAGGCGCTGCAGACGGGCCTGAAGCTCGCCTCGCGCGAGTTCCCGATCCGGCTCACGGCCTCGCCCGACGGGCGGTGGCTGGCCCTTGACGGGCAGTTCGTCGACCGGGATTCCTGGTCGGTGGCGGTGGTGGACCTGGCCAAGGGGCAGACCAAGCTGCTGCCGGAGGCCGCGAACCTGCTCGCCGTCGGCTGGCGGCACGACAACAAGCTCGTAGTCAGCGACCTCGGCGGCGTGGGCGTGGTTTGCCCCGAGAGCGGCCGGCTGGAGCCGATCTTCCCGGCCTCGGCCGACAAGAACCACTCGCAGCCGTGGGCCGTCAAGCTCCTGGGCCACCTCCGTGGCATGCAGGGGCTGGCCCGGGAGCACGAGGCGGCACGGCTGCTGGCTCGTGCCGTTCCGGCTACGCCGCGCTGACCGCCGCGTCCAGGATGCGCACGGCCTCGTCCACGTGCTCGGGCTGAACGGTCAGCGGCGGGACGAGGCGGAGCGTGTCGGGGCGCAGCGCGTTGACGATCAGCCCGCGCTCCGCCGCGGCGTCGCGTGCCTTGGCGGCGATCTCCTCGGTCAGGTCCAGCGCGATCATCAGCCCGCGTCCGCGCACGCCGGCGCAGCGCGGGTTGCGGTCGCAGAGGGCCTCGAGCTGCTGTGTGAGATACGCGCCGATAGCGCGGCAGTTCTCCAGCAGACGCTCTTCGCGGATGGTGTCCACCACCGTGACGCCGGCCCGACAGGCCAGGAAGTTGCCGCCGAACGTGGTGCCGTGGGAGCCGGGCTGGAGCACTTCGGCCAGGTCCTGCGTGCAGACCATGGCGCCGATGGGCACGCCGCCGCCGAGACCCTTGGCCAGCGCCACGGCGTCGGGCTTGAGGTGGTACTGCTCGTAGGCGAAGAAGGTGCCGGTCCGGCCGGCGCCGCACTGCACCTCGTCGAGGAGGAGCAGCAGGCCGCGCTCGTCGCACAGGTCGCGCAGGCCCTGGAGGAACGCGTCGGTCGCCACGTTGATTCCGCCCTCGCCCTGCACCGGCTCGACGAGGAACGCGCAGACGTCGTCGGTGACGGCCTCGCCGGCGGCCTCAAGGTCGTTGAACGGGATGTACTTGAAACCCGGCATGAGCGGCGCGAAGCCCTTCTGCACCTTCGCCTGCGCGGTGGCGGTGAGGGTGGCCAGGGTGCGCCCGTGGAACGAGTTATCGCAGGTGATCACCACCGGCCGCACGCCCTCGCCCCAGTGCTGAGCGGCCCAGCGGCGGGCGACCTTGATCAGCACTTCGTTGGCCTCGGCGCCGCTGTTGCAGAAGAACGCGCGGTCGAGGCCGGACAGCTCCACGAGCCGCTTCCCCAGCTCCGCTTGCGGGCCGATGAGGAAGTAGTTCGAGCTGTGGATCAGCGAGCCCACCTGGTCGGTGAGCGCCGCGACCAGCTTCGGGTGAGAGTGGCCAAGGGTCACCACGGCGATGCCGGCGAGGAAGTCAAGGTAACGGCGGCCCTCGGAGTCGTAGAGGTACATCCCCTCGCCGCGCACGAAGGCGATGGGCAGGCGGGTGCCGTAGTTCTGTACCAGGTACGTCTCGTCGAGCTGCTGATACTCCTCGAGCTTCATCGGGTGACTCCTTCGGGCCGTGGCGCATTATAGCAGCCTGCCCCAATGCGACTCCCCCTCCTTGCCAAGGCTCAGCCTGTGTCATTGTTACCTAACTGCCCCGCACGCAGCAGACGGTGGTAGGCGACCATGGTCCCGAGCTTCTCCAGGCCCCATTGCACCACCTTCGGCCCGTAGGGTGGCGACGACCGGTAGCCCGCCCAGCCGCCGAGCTTC
>JACPDV010000206.1 GCA_016183835.1 Armatimonadota bacterium | reverse complement strand
GTTCGAGGAGGGTCTCGCCACGGTCATGGAAAACGACACCACCCGCATGCAGGTCGCCAATGTCGCCCTGCACCGCGGCGAGGCGCTCAACATGACCCAGCTCAACGACCCGACCATCTTCTACCAGCTCAACGTGGCCGACGTCTCCTACGGCGAGTCGGCGCTCCTCGTCCAGGCGCTGGTGAAGCAGTTTGGCGTCGGGATCATCGTCGCGTACCTGCAGGCCTGCGGCTGGGGGCAGCCTCAGGCGGCGGCGCTGCAGACGCTCACCGGGCTCACGCCCGACCAGCTCCTCGCCGCTTACGTGCAGGGCCGGCTGGGCCGGTAGGCGCGCACCTCGTAGAGCCGCGCCGCGTATGCCGGGTCCCACACGCGCTCCACCGTCACCCGAAGCGCGGCGGCATGACTCGGCTCGAACGCGTGGACCCGACGGCGGTGGTAGTTATCGCGTACCACCGCCACTTCCCTCCAGCTTCCGTCGAGAGCCTGCACCTCGACCCGGTAGTCGGCCACGCACATCGGCGAGGCGCGCTGCTCGCTGTCGAACGGCATCTCGCGGTAGGCCCGCGTGAGCGTGTCGAAGGTGAGCTGCACACTCCCCAGCTCGACGGGCTCGGGCCAGGCCAGCGTGAGCGCCGGCCGCGGGTCCGCGGGGTCGGCCTGCCACGCGTTGAGCGGGTTGGTGGACCAGCGCCGGTGGATGCCGTTGATCACGTTGGCTGCCTCGCCGTAGGGCGGCGCTGGCGCGATGCGGAAGAGGTGCGAGTCGCCGTCGCCCGTGTACTCGTCCGGCCGGTCGAGTTGCAGTCGGCGGGCGAAGTCATAGCGCCGCCGGCTGCACACCCAGGAGATTCCGGCGGCGGCGGGGAGGACCAGGTTGACCCGCGGATCGTCGCTGTTGGGATCCGGCGGCGCCAGGTCGAGGTCAAGGTCGAACCGGACCCAGCCGTCGCACCCCGCCGGCACCACGGCGCGGCCATCGCCGGCCGGAGCGAACGCGGCCACCCGGTTGTCGTCGCCCCACTCCATCCGGTTGCCGACCTTCTCGTACGCGAACCCGCGCCGGCTGTGCTCCTCGCGCCATGGGTGCTCGGGCACGTGCTGTGCCACGCAGAGGTCGAGCTCGACAGGCTCACCGGTCTCGTTGCGCAGGTACAGCTCGACGCTGTCCAGCCGCGGACACCAGTCCCAGAGCTGCACGCCGCGCGGGCGGTCGAGCGGCAGCCAGTCGTCCGGCTCCTCCACCCCGTGCCGGCACTCGCTGGTCGCGCTGGCCACGGCCTGGCGGGCCAAGTCGTCGGGGTCATCGTTGCGCAGGTGTGGCGCGCCGCCGTCCTCGCGGAGGATGGTCTGCTGCAGCGCCGCCAGATGGTGCCGGTGGATCCCGCGGTTGCACGTGCCCTCTCGCTTGGCCAGCGCCGCCGCGACGCCGACGGCCTGCCCGCCGCCCGACAGCGTGCGCATCAGCCGCCAACTCCCCAGCCCCAGGTGCGTCACCGAGGCCAGGCGGCCGGCGAGCCACAGGTTCGCCACGCCGGCACTGTAGAGGCTGCGGTAGGGCATCGACCAGAGCGGCGGGATGCTGTAGAAGACGATCTCCACCTGCGTATTGCGCTCGCCGGCGGGGTTGTGGATGTCCACGCTGTAGCCGCCGTAGCAGACGGCGTCGGGAAACGGCTCGCCGCGCTCCACCTCGGTCTGCGTCAGCACGTGGTCGCCGACGAACCGCCGGCTCTCGCGCTTGCCCGCCTTCGGGCTGACCCAGGTCAGCTCCCAGTGAGCCGACTCCTCGGCGTGCGCGGACTTGATGTGCGCCCAGGCGCTGTAGAGCTGGCGCAGCAGCTCCTCGTGAATCGCGTGGTCGTCGTCGATGGTGTCGAGCTGCCCGCCGGTCTCGGTGTGCCAGAGGAAGCAGAACTCGTAGTCGGGGTCCCAGGAGCTGTGAGCGCGGAGGCAGTTGCGAAGTTCGAACGCGGCGCGCGAGCAGCCGTACCCGGGCTCGAACGGTAGCGTGCCGGGCGGCGCGATGAACTCCACCGGCTCACGGCACTTCCGCACCAGCGCGGTGAGGCTGGTGCCGAGCGTCACCGAGTCGGCCACCTCGACCGCCGAGCGCTCGCCCGTCTCGCTGCGTGCCTCGCGCCCCTTGCGGAACCGCGCGCCGGCGCGCATCGCCACGTGGCCGTCGCCCGAGCCGTCGATCACCCCGGTGCCCACCTCGAACCGCACGGTGCGGAACCGGGCCATGTCCTCGGCGATCACCGCGGTGATGCGCTGCCGGCCGTCGGGCAGCTCCGCGGTCTCGGCGTCGCGGCCGTAGGTCCGGCGGTAGACCGTCACGCCGGCATCGTCCAGCGTCTGCTTGAGGACCATCTCGAACTGCTGGGAGATGTTGTAGTGCAGTCCGGCGGTGCGGATCTTGGCGCGCTGCCAGGCGGCCTCCTCAATGATCTCGCCGATCACGCCCAGCTCGCTGGCGTAGGGGTGGAAGCTGTGTGCACCGGAAGGGTGCACGCCGAGCAGCGGGCCGGCGTTGCCGCCCAGGACGGGGTCCTTCTCGAGCAGCACCGTGCGGCAGCCGAGCCGGCCCGCCTGCACCGCCGCGCACACCGCCGCCAGGCCGCCACCCACCACCACCACGTCGAAGGTCTGCGTTTCGTCGACCCGCCCGGTCATAGCCGCACCATCTGCCCCGTGCGGATGCTCTCGAAGATGCCCGTCACCAGCCGCGTGGCGCGCCGGCCGGCGGCAACGCCCGGCTCCGCCGGACCGTCACCTTTGACCGCGTCGACGAAGGCGCGCAACACCCCCACGTCGCCCTCCACCACCCAGACGTCATCGGAGCCCAGGTCGGCTGCGCGGATCTCCTGCGGCCCGTGGCCGCCGTCCCACACCAGCGCGCGGTGCAGCCGGGAGTCGAGGTGGGCGTGCACCCCGTTGCGCCCCCAGACCTGGAAGAAGAACTTGCTGAGGTAGCTATTGTGCCCCAGGTCACCCTGCACCATCGACGCCACCGCGCCGTTGGCGAACGTCACCGTCGCGACCACGTTGTCGAGGATGTCCGGGTGCGCCCCGGTGAAGGTGCCTCCCGCGCCGGAGACGAGCGCCGGCTCCGAGCCGGCCAGGAGGCAGAGCAGGTCGGCGGTGTGGCAGCCCTGGGAGAGCACGTTGCCGCCGCCGGTGTGCGGCTGCGTGGCCCAGTGGCTGGCGCCCCACGGGTTGTCCATCATCTGCCCGGTGAGCAGATACGGCGTGCCGACGCGCGCCATGACCTCCAGGACCACCGGGCACCAGTGGAGCTTGAAGCCCGCCACGAGCACCACGCCGGCGCGGTAGACGGCCTCGCCGATGGCGTCGCACTCGGCCACGGTGAGGGCGAGCGGCTTCTCGATGAAGATCTGCTTCCCGGCTGCGGCGGCGGCGAGGCAGTAAGGCGTGTGGGTGTCGTGCCAGGTGGCGATGAAGACGGCGTCGAGGCTCTTGTCGGACCAGATCCGCTCGACGTCGGTAGTGGCGTACTCGCCGCCGAACGCGGTGAGCGCCGCCTGAGCGGACTCCTCGCGCGCGTCGACGAAGGCGACCACGTCGATGTCGGCCATCGGCCCGCAAAGCCGCGCGTAGAGCCGGCCGCGGCCGCCACAACCCACCACTCCGGCGCGAATCGGCTGAGCCATGCGGTCATCTCCCTGGGTCGGTGCCGAGTGTAGCACAAGCCGGACCGTCGGATGCCGGGGCGCGCAGAACCGGCTGGAGAAGTCAACGGCGCCTTAGCGCCCGTG
>JACPDV010000106.1 GCA_016183835.1 Armatimonadota bacterium | reverse complement strand
CCCGGTCCGGCCCCCTCTCCCGCCGGGAGAGGGCGGGGGTGAGGGCAGGCTGGCGCGCGTACCGAGGCCCTCACCCCAACCCTCTCCAGGCGGGAGAGGGGGTCCAGAGGCTCACTGCGGCCCGGCGATCTCCCGATACCGCCGGATCATCGCCCCCGCCAGCCCGATCGCCCGCTCGGCGCGCTCCGCCGTCCAGCCGTTCGCCTCCACCTGCGCCGAGAATGCCAGGTGCGTGTCCACCATCTCGTTGAAGCTGTAGAACCCGAACCCACTCGCCAGCTCCGCCCCCTGCTTCGCGTACAGCTCCACCGACTGGGCGAACTTCGGGTCGTCCGGCTGCACGTCCCAGTCCGAGTAGGTGCGGTACGTCAGGATGAACTTCTGCCCCGTCAACGCCTGCTCCGCCCGCACCACCTTCGCCTCGGCCTCGTCGATCGGACCCGTGTTGCGGAAGAGCACGATGTCGGCGTAACGGCACGAGCTTGGAGTCGCGCCGTAGCCCACCCGGTAGCCCATCGCATGCGGGTGCCGGCTGCCGTACTGGTAGGGCACCTCCGCCATGATCAGCACGTCCGGGTGCTTCCGCCGCACCATCGCCGCCATCCGGGCCAGCGAGTCGGAGATGGTCTCAGACCGGAACTCCACGTGGTCCTCCACCGCCTGCTGGTGCGCCGCCTTGCCGCTCCCCGAGGCGGCATAGTCGAAGATCGCCTTGTCCGTCGGGTCCACCTCGAAGAAGCCGCCGTAAGTGGTGCCCCAGGCCTGGTTGAGCGCGGCGATGTCGGCGTAGCGCGCGCGCAGCCAGCGGCAGAACATGAGGTTGGTGGTCTCGTCGAAGCTGCCCTCCCAGGCCGACTCCACGCTGAGGCTGATCACCGGCCGCTCGGCGCCGTTCCAGCGCAGGCGGAGGAGGGCCTGGTCGAGGTAGCGGTCGAGGTACATCTCGGCGTACTTCGCGCCGGCGGTGAGCACGCTGCCGTCGTAGATCAGCGGCGCGGCGGCCTTGCCGTCTTGGGTCAAGCCGTAGCGGATGTCCACGCCGAACCACTGCTTGGCCAGCTCGGCCCGGCCGCCGGGGCTGATGTCGGACCAGCTCTTGAGGCTGAGCCAGGGCACAATCCGCAGCCCGCACTCCTTGGCCAGCCGGTGTCCGCGGTCGAGGAGCTTCCAGTTGCCGTCGATGGCCTGCGACCATTCGTGGTCGATCAGCAGCGTGTTGACCCCCATCGCACGGAGACGCTGGAAGTCGGCGCGCAGGGCGTCGTCGCTCGACTTCCACGGCTCCCACCAATGGGTGAAGGTGTACATGCAGACGAGCGGCTCGCCGTTGGTCAGCCGCAGCGGCGCATCGGCCAGCGCGGCGGTGGCGAGGAGGGGGAGGAGGATGAGGAGGTCGAGGGTGCGCATGGGGGATGGTTCGTCAGCCCGCCAAGGGCCCCTGCCCGCACGAGTCAGCGGAAACTCCGGGACTGGCTCGCTTTCCGTCCGCGGAAAACGTGCCTGTCCCGTGATTTCCGCGGTCGCCAGCAAGAGGAGGAAGCTGGGCAAGTGGAGTAACCTCACGCGTATGGATGGGCCGCCGCCGTTCGAGGAGGAGGAGTACCGGCACGTGGGCTGGGCGCCGCTGGCGCGTCAAGCCATCCGGGTCACGGCGGGTGGGCTGGTGGAGGTGTTCTTCGACGGTAGGGAGCTAGTCACGCCGTGGCACGAGGTGGTGCCGGTGGTGCCGGGCGAGGACTCGTCGGAGATCCGGCTGCCAACGCGAACACTATGGTTGGACGACGGGTACGGCGACTGGCGGCGCCTGGCGCAGAGGATCCAGGAGTTGGCCTACCCGGCACTGCCTCCGCAGCGAGGGAGCCGGGTGCCGCCGGAGCAGATCGCGGCGTGGCTGGGGATCCCGCCCGGCGGCGCGCTGGTGTGCCGCAACCGCATCAGCCCAATGTCCATCCTCGGGATGCTGGTGCTGGTGTGGAGCTTCTACCTCCTGCTCGATCTCAGCCGCGGGCACCCATGGGGCGCGGCTTGGATGCTACCGATCTACGCCTACGCGGCGGTGAGAGCGTTCCTGCAGGCCGAGTTGGTCGTTGCCGACGCGAACGGGCTGACCGTCCGTCGGCGAGGTCGCCGAAGGCGGTATGCCTGGTCCGACGTGGAGAGCATCATGGGGCCGGAGAGTGGGCGGGAGGTGCGGGCGGCCGGCGAGCGGTTCACGATCGGCACGAACTTGCGCCATGCCGAGACGCTGGCGGCCACGATCCGGCTGGCCGTCAGGGCGCAGCGCAACGGGCTGGTCCTTCCCACCGCCCCGCCCATTCCCGACGGCGCCATCTCCCGCATGACGGGCGACGAGGAGGACGCCACCGCCGATCGTGGGATCAGCATCTCCCCGGACCAGCCATGAAGTTCCCCAAGGCCGCGGAGGCGGCCTTGGTAGTCCCAGCCGGTCGTTCACGGCCGGGCGTTGGGGGTTCGCTCGGGATCCCGGCCCGGCCCTGAAGAACCGGCTGGGAAGACCAAGTCCGCCTGCGCGGCCTTGGGGCAGCGCTCCCCCGGAGCGATTCGCCGTCCAGCCTCGTTCTTGTTCCCGGATGCCACCCGGCAGGGCGATGCCGTGCGACGCAGAATGGTCCCGTGATGCTCGCAAGCACCGAACAACCACAGCTCGACCCGCAGCTTCGGGAGCAGACCCTCCTGCCGCAGCTCTACTCGAACCGGCGGTGGATCAAGACCCGCCAGGCCATCCGCCTCGGCGAGGAAGGGCTGACCGAGGTCTACGGCGGGCGCGAGGTCACCACCCCGTGGGACGAGGTCTACGGCGTGGAGTGGCACGCGTATCACGCCAAGATCAAACTCGCCGGGCGCGCCCTGGCCGTGGATGACCGCTACGGCGACTGGCGGCGGCTGGCGCAGCAGGTCGAGGAGCTGTCGCCCGCGGCTACCGGCGAGGCGCGCGGCATGGAGGTGGACCCGGAGCAGATCGCCGAGTGGCTGGGCATCCCGGTGGACGGCTCGCTGGTCTGCCGGCTGGGCATGCCGCGCTGGGGCGCGTGGGCGCTGCTCAGCTTCATCATCCTGATGTTCGTGTTGATGCTGGTCTTCGCCCACGGCAACGGCTTCGGCGGGTTCGTCCAGGTGCCGATGATCGTAGGCGCGCTCCTCCTCAGCGCGGAGAAGGTCACGGCCGACGTGAACGGCGTGTCGGTCAGGATGAAGGGCCGGCCGCAGCGGTTCGCCTGGTCCGAGATCGTGAGCGTGACCAACCACGGGCAGTACTGGGAGGTGGTCACCGACCGCGGCAAGTTCCGCGTGGCCGGCTCCGTGAAGAACGCCGCCAAGCTGGTCAACGCGCTGCAGCACGCTGCGGCCTCGCGCGGGGTGGGGATGGTGCTCCCCGACGAGGCGCCGCTGCCCGAGGGCGCCATCTCGCGGATGACCGGCCCTACCGAGGGCGACGTGCAGCGGGGGATCAGCCGGGCGGAGTAGGGCATGGGCGAGGGGCACGGCGCAGAAACGTCGGGTCCGGAGCTGCCGCCGGAGCAGATCGCGGAGTGGCTCGGCATTCCGCCGGACGGCCGTCTCCTGTGCCAGCCGCGCCACCATCACGTCTGGGTGGTATGGTTTGCCGGGGCGTTCGTCTGGCTGTGGGTGGCCACCGCGGCGACCGGCCTGATCGTCCTCCCTACGATCTGTCTGCTGGTGCTGGCTCCGTTGGCGGTCCTGCTCACGCTCGACCGGGTGACCGCCGAGGTGCACGGTCTGACGGCCCGCGTCCGCGGCCGCACCCGCTGCTACGGCTGGCACGAGGTGGAGGAGATCACCGATCGCTTCGACTGGACGGTGGTGAACACGACGCAGGGCTGGTTCCGGGTGCACCACTATGCGCGGCACGCCGACCGCATCGTCCACACGCTGAACGCGGTGTTGCGGGCGCGGGATGTGGGTTTGCGGCTGCCGGTGGACCGGCCGGTGCCCGACGAGGCGATCTCGGCGGGGGAGGCGGTGGCGGCGGGGGAGCACGGGATCAGCAAGTCCGGCTGATAGAGCAGTGGAACCTGGAACATGCGTGACGCGTCGGGCATTGCCGAAGTCTTCCCCCGCGACCCGCGGTACTTCTGGCGAGCCAAGGCCATCCACGTCGGTCCGAACGGCCTGGGCGTTGAATACGGCGGCGGCGTGGTGACCACGCCCTGGCGCGAGGTGCTGGAGCTGCAGTGGCGCCCGCACGGCGTCGTTTTCCGGACCGCGCGCCAACGCATCGTGGTCGACCGGGCCTTCGGCGACTGGCGGCGTCTGGCATGGCTGGCCAAGCAGCACCTGGCATCCGGCAGGAGTGACCGGCGGTCCGGAACAGTGCCGCCGGAAGAGATTGCACGGTCGCTTGGTATCCCGGCCGACGGCTTTCTGGTGTGCCGGCCGCCCGGCGATCCCTGGAACGATCTCGTCGTGCTGGCCATCGTCGTCGTGCTGCTCGCACTGGTCGCGGTCCTGCTGCGAATCGCTAGCTTCTTGGTTGAGATGCTGCAGGCGGCCGTAGTGGCTGTGGCGCTGCTGATGCTCCCCTCCAAGATCGTCGCTGACGCGCATGGCCTCGTGGTGCGTCTGCACGGGCACACCCGGCGACTGGCATGGTCGGAGATCCGGGGCGTTGTGGGAGATGAGGGGCTCTGCCGTGTCGAGACGACCTGCGGCACCTTCCGCATCTCCACCGGTCTCACCAACGGCGAGATCCTACTCACCACGATCCGCGCATTGGCGGCTGCGAATCGGGAGGGGTATGCCCTGCCCGACCAAGCGCCGCCGTCAGACGCGGCCATATCGCGCATGACCGGCGAACCGGACGCCTCGGCAGAGCGGGGCATCAGCCGGACCGAGTGAGCCCACGGCGAAGCGCGACGCACCGAGGCGGTAGCGCTCTGACTGGAGAACCGGAAATGGGGGCCTTGTGTCCGGAGCGGCTGGCTGAGTGGCTGGGGATCTCAGCCGGTGGCGCGTTGGTGTGCGAGTGGGACGGAAGGCTCAAGTGGCTCTGGGTGGGCGGCATCGCCATCCTTGTCGTTGCCGGCCTTGCCGCTGGCATCTCGGGCGACAACCGCTGGCTTCTTGTCCCGTTGGTAGTCAACTTGGTTGCGCTCGGGCGGCACTTGGTTGTGTGGTCCCGCGCCGGCGACCGTGTGACAGCGGAACTCAGCGGCGTGACGGTGCGTGCGAGGGGCCGAGACACCCACTACGACTGGTCGCAGGTCCGCGGAGTTGTGACCACACGCAGTCATCTGCTGGTGCGGACGACGGCCGGCTCATTCCTGGTGCCGACCCACGGCCGCAACGCGCACGTGCTCGGAGAGGCGTTGAAGCGTGTCGTGGCGGCGCGCAGCTCTGCTGATGAGGAGCAGGGAGGTCCCAGAGACAGGCTGACCGGTGACGAACCCATCGCTGAGCGGGGCATCGGCCGGACCAACAGGCCGTGACGTCACGCCGGAGGAATCCGGAGCCCCGCCAAACAACACCCTCAACGCGAGGTGCCCACCCATGCGCCGGCTCGCCCTGCTCCTCTTCGCCCTCCCGCTCGCCCACGCCGCCCCCCTCGACTTTGCCGGCACCTGGGGCGTCAAGCTCGATCCCGCTGATGCCGGCGTCACCAACACCCGGCCAGCCGACTTCGCCCATCTCGCCCGCAAGGTCGAGTACACCGGCGCCGCCTGGTACCAGCGCGAGGTCGTGATCCCCGCCGACTGGCGCGGCAAGCGGGCCGAGCTGCTCCTCGAGCGCTGCCACTGGACTACCCACGCCTGGCTCGACGAGCGTGACCTGGGCGAGCAGGTCAGCCTCTGCACGCCGCACCTCTACGACCTCGGGACCGTCCGGCCGGGGCGGCACCGGCTCACGCTCTGCGTCGACAACCGGATGCACGTGGACGTGGGCGGCTGGGCGCACTCGGTCACCGAGGAGACGCAGACCAACTGGAACGGCGTGATCGGCCGGATGGAGCTGCGCGCTACCGACACGGTGTGGATCGAGCGGGTGCAGGTCTACCCGGATCCCGCAAGTCACCGCCTCCGCGTGAGGCTGCTCGTCGGCAACGCCACCCGCGGTCCGCAGCGCGGGTCGGTGGCGTTCGCGTGCGGCCGGGTGTCGCGCGGGGTGACCTTCATTGCCGGCGGTGAGCGAGCGATCGTCGAGGCCGACCTCGAGCTGCCCGCGGACACGCCGGCTTGGGACGAGTTCCACCCGGAGCTGCTGACGCTCACCGCCGACCTCTCGGCCGGCACCTGGCGCGACCGCGCGGAGGTCACCTTCGGCCTGCGCAAGCTCGAGGCGGTGGGCCGGCGGCTGGAGCTCAACGGCCGCACCATCTTCCTCCGCGGCACGCTGGAGTGCTGCGTCTTCCCCCGCACCGGCTT
>JACPDV010000205.1 GCA_016183835.1 Armatimonadota bacterium | reverse complement strand
CCGCGTCGTAGCGGCCGATCAGGCCGTCCCACTTGCGCAGCATGTTGTCGAGCCAGTAGGGCTCGTTCTCGGCGAGCCAGCGCTGCCGGTAGTCCTCACGCAGCGCAGTCAGCCGAGCGCGCGAGGCGGTCAGGGCGCGGCGGACCTCGGCGAGCGGCCGGGCGGCTTCCGCCGGCTTGCCGTTCGCCGCCAGGAGGTAGGCGCGGCCCGCCTGCAGCCGCTCGCTCCGGCCGAGCGCCATGGCTTGCACCCGCTGCACCGCGAAGCGGTAGGCCGCGTGCCCAAGCTGGTTGCGGATCGGCTTGCCGGCCTCGAGGGCGCGTATGGCGTCCTGCGTGCAGGTCAGCAGCCTGGTGTCGCCGGCCTCCACGCGCTCGGGCGAGGCGATGGAGCCGGCGAACGGGTCGACCCAGAAGGCGCCGTCGTTGAGTCCCTCGAAGGCCGCCATGCCGAAGGCGGGCGACATCGCCTCGGTCGCCTCGCCCGCGCCCTCGCAACCATAGAAGCACGGCCCGAAGCTCCGCTCGAACACTTCCGGGTCGCTCTGCAGCGGGCGCCAACTGCACTCCGCGCCCCAGGCGAGGTTGTGCCAGTTGTACTCGAACAGGTTCTCGCCGTCGTCGTCCCAGGTGGTGTTGAGCACGCCGCTGGCGCCCAGTCGCGCGCCGTCGCGGAGGTAGTTGCGGATGTTGACCATCGCCACCACGTGGTTCGGCAGGATCTGGCTCCAGCACGACACGCCGGGGCAGACCCAGAACTCGAAGCCGCTCTCTTTGAAGGGCACGATGGCGCTGTCGAACGACGCGCCGGCGTGGTAGCCCCACGACAGCATGATGATGTCTTTAGGCAGATTTGCGAGCTGCTCGGGATGCTGGAGGATGATGTCGCCCCACATCATGGTCCGCCCAGGCCGTAGGTCTCGTCGCAGCAGATGTTGAAGATGGGGCTGCTGAAGCTCGGCGCCATGGCGTCGAAGATGTCGGCCAGCAGCTTGTAGCTCTCCTCTCTGGCCGGCGTGAGGATGCCGCCCGTCTCGCGGAGGTCCTTGTACTCGTCGTGCTTGAGGATGTTCCAGAAGTGCCCGAAGCTCTGGAAGTTGCCGATCAGCTCCACGTGGTAGCGCTGCGCGAAAGGGATCAGCTCCGCCATCTTCTCTTTGCTCAGCCCGATCCCGGCCGGGCAGATCACCGGCTGAGAGGGGATCACAAAGACGTGCTCGATGTACCAGCTCACGCAGTTGAGCTTCAGCTCGGCGGCACTGACGATGATGCGCTTGATCTCATCCAGGGTGGGGAACGGGCCGCGTGAGATGTCGTCGCTGAAACCGCGGTGCGGGAAGGCGGGGTAATCGGTGATGCTCAGCACCGGGATGGCGTCGCCGGCGTCGCGGTTGGCGCGGATGAGCTGCCGGAGCGTCTGCACCGCGTAGAAGGTCCCGGCCGCGCTGCGGCCGGCGAGGACGATGCGGTTCGGCTGCACCACCAGCCGGTAACCCTCGCTGCCCAGCTCCGGGCCGGGCACGGCGCCCACCTCCCTGAGCATCTCCATCCCCGGCTTGCCGTCGCCGGAGGTGACCAGCGTCACCGGCACGCCGCCGGCTTGCGCCGGCTTCAGGCCGCACTCGGTGAGGGTCTCGCGGAGCAGGCTTGCGGCGAACTGGTTGTCAGCGTCGGCGGGATCGGCGAGCACCGGCCTGAGCGCTGTGACCGAGCACACCCCGGTGCCCGGCGTCACCGCCACCGGCTGTGGGACCAGCTTCAGCGCCGCGGCCGGGACGCCGGTCGACACGAGCACCGAAAAGAGGGCGAAGACATGCCAGCCACGCCAGCCCTCACCCGGACCCCATCGTCGGGCGTAGGGGCGAGGCTTGCCTCGCCCTCCGCCTCGCACCGCGGCCGTCACGACAGGGTGGGCGGCTGACGCGGGCGAGGCAAGCCTCGCCCCTACGGCGTCGTGCCCCAACCTCGGGGCCGCAACCGGCAGCGGACGGTAGCAGTACATTCCATCACTCCTTGCGCGACTGCAGCAGCAGCACCCACTCGCCGCGCGACGGCGCGGCGTAGGTGACCGTGTCATCCTCCATCACCGGTGCCGCTGCGGGCTGCCACGCGCCGTGCACCGGATCGAGCCACCGCGCCGCCCGCCCCGGCTTCAGCCCTTTGGCGTCGAAGCGGACCCGGTCGTTGTCCGGCAGGTACGCCACCGCCAGGTCACCCTCGCGAGCGGCCGCCAGACAGACCCGCCGCACCGACTCGGCCGGCTGGTCGTGGACCCTCTCGATCGCCGGCTCCAGCCGCCACCAAGGGATCCCGGCGAGGAAGTCGTGGAGCACCGTCATCTGTCCGGCGCTCTCCCAGTCGATGGCCTTCCGCCAATGGTCAGGCCGGTCGGGCTCGTCAGCCCAGAACCAGATCCCGCCGTTCATCTCCGGCACCTTCGCCGGCGTGTCGCCGCAGCCGTAGGTGTAGCCCGCGGCGCCCGAGAGCACCGACCGCCAGCCGAGCGACCGGGCGTCGTCGGCGGTCCACCCGTCCACGCCGTGGGCGTCGTACATCGCCTCCAGGTTGATCACCGGCTTGGGCGGCGTGCGGTGGTAGAGGTGGAGGTTCCACTCGATCGCCTGCCGCGCGCACCGCTCGCGGTTGCCGCCGTTGTGGCCCGACTGGTCGCCCGCGAAGTCCAGGTAGGCGCGGTCGTGGTACTTCTCGGCGATCACGTTGGTCGCCTCTCCGCTGGGCGTGCCGGGGTGCTGGGTCACCAGGTGCTCGGGCGCGGCGTCCTTGATCGCCTCGCCGACGGCGTCGCCGAGGGGCCGGAAGCCGCTGTCGAAGCTCGGCGAGAAGAGCACGTGGTCGCCGTTCAGCCGGGCGCCGAGGTAGCGTGCGAAGAGCTTCGCCGCGGCCTCTTCGGGATAGCGTCGGGTCGGCTCCATCAGCCCCACCACGAGCACCTCCAGCCCGCGCTCGTTGGCCTGCCTGAGCTTCGCCTCGTAGGTCTGCCAGAAGGCGGGGTCGGGGCGGGTCAGGTCACCGTCGATGAACGGCGCTCGGCCCTGGGCGTCGCGTTCACCCGCCCACTCGGGAGCGATGGCGACCTGGATGAGGGTGAAGCGCTTGCGCACGCGGTTGTCGAGGTAGGTCAGCCAGTCGTCGGGCTTCGAGCGGAACGGGACGGCCCAGGCGGTGTCGCCAATCCAGAGGAACGGCGTGCCGTCGGCGTGGCAGAGGTAGCGGTGGTCGTCGGAGACGCGCAGGAAGCCGTGCCGGTAGAGCGGGTTCCTCCCGCGATAGGCGGTCACGCGCACCTCGCCTTGCCGCCCGTGGAGCCCGGTGTCGGCCGGGTCGGAGCAGTCGGTGGCCCAGCGCCAGGTGCCGGCAACCGGGAACGCAGCGCGGAGCCGCCAGGTGCGGCCGCCGTCCCAGAAGCCGTAGCCCCGCAGTGTCCGCCCGCGCGGGCCGGTGCAGGTGACGCGGAGGGTCACGTCCGCGACCGGGTGGTCGTGATCGCGGGCGCTCTCGAGGCTGGCTTCCCAGCGGGTCCACTGCGGGACGTCAGCGGCCGATGGCAGGCAGGCGAGTATCAGCACAGCCCTACACGTAACGGCCGCATTCGCGCGCCACCTCGCCCATTGCCACGATGTTCTCAGCCGGCACCCCAGGCGCCACGCTGCAGGCGCTGCTGAGGATGTACCCGCCGCCCGGCGCCGCCGCGGCGATGCGCTCTTTCGCACTGGCGATCACCTCCTCCCGCGTGCCGCGGAGCAGCACGTTGACCGAGTCGATGTTGCCCTTGAGGAACAGCCGGCCGCCGATGCGCGCCTTCGCGTCGCCGATGTCGGTGTCGCCGAGCGGCGGCGGATCCATGGTGTCCACCCCGTCGATGCCGGTGGCCGCCATCAGCTCCAGCCGGTCGCCGATAGAGCCGCAGGTGTG
>JACPDV010000204.1 GCA_016183835.1 Armatimonadota bacterium | reverse complement strand
GCCGCCAACTTTCTCCTCGGCCTGCGGGCCTTTGCTGATGATCCCGTGGTGCTCTTTGCCACCTCCGACCTGCCGTTCATCGACGCGGCGGCCATCGATGAGGTGGCCAGCCGCGGCGTGGCGGGCGCGGGGCTGTGCTACCCGTACTTCAGCAAGGACGAGGTGCGCGCGGTGTTCCCGCACGAGGCCAACTCCTACCTCAAGCTGCGCGACGGCGACATCACCGGCTCGTCGGTGTTCCTGCTCGGCCCTCACCACGTCCTCCCCCGCGAGGCCGAGATCCGCGCCTTCTTCGAGGCCCGGAAGAACATCCCCAGGCTGGTCGGGATGCTCGGGCTCGACCTGGCGCTGCGGATGGTGCTGACCAAAAAGCTTGGGCTGCGGGTCCTCACGGTGGCGGCGTTGGAGCGGCGCTTCGGCAAGCTCGCGGGCTTCCCGGTGGCGGCGGTGCGGGGCTGCAGCCCGCGCTGCTCGCTCGACATCGACCACGAGCGCGACCTGGCCGAGGCCTTGGCCCACGTGGGGCAAGCCTGACGTTTGGCGTGCGGGCCGGCGGTGGTATCTTGATCGGTAGATGGTTACCTCCCCGGACAGTCGAATCGCTACGTTGTGGCTGCTGGGCGCACTCCTGACCGCCACGCTGATCGGTGTGTCCGTCTTCGTGCGGCAATCCTGCGCGGGGCGGCTGGAGTGCGACCGGCGGCAGTTCGTCCTCAGGGTGACGGCCGGCGTCGTGTTGTCCGGCGTGTGGGTCTCGCTCGGCGTGGTGCTCCTCGGTGTGGATCCGCGCGCCGACCCGCACCTGGCGGTGGCCTGCGCCGAGTCCTGCGTGCTCCTCGCGCTCTGCCTGCCGCTGATCGCGGTGCTCGACCTGAGCTGGAGCGCCGTGATCAGGCTGCGGCACGAGGCCCGGCACTCGAAGGAGCTGGCCGATCTGTGGGTGAACACCTTCGGCGAGGCCCGTCCCCGCCATGAGTCCCCGGAGCTGCCTGCGTCGCGCGCTTGAGCTGGCCGAACGCGGCCGCGGCCGGACGTCGCCCAATCCCATCGTGGGCTGCGTGGTCGTGCGCGACGGCGAGGTGGTGGCCGAAGCTTGGCACACCGCCCTTGGCGAAGCCCACGCCGAACGCGCCGCTCTCGCTGCTGCCGGTGACCGTGCGCGCGGCGCCACGCTCTACTGCTCCCTCGAGCCCTGCTGCCACCACGGCCGGACACCGCCCTGCACGGACGCCATCCTGGCCGCCGGCATCGCCGAAGTCCACTTCGCGCTGACCGATCCCGACGCACGAGTCGCTGGGAGAGGAGCGGCACTGCTGCGCCAGGCCGGGGTCAAGGTGCGGCGCGGACTCCTTGCGGCGGCGGCGGCAAGGCAGCTCGAAGCCTATCTCCACCACCGGCGCACCGGGCGGCCGTTCGTCGTCGCCAAGTGGGCCATGACCCTGGACGGCAAGCTGGCGACCGCCTCGGGCGACAGCCGCTGGGTGAGCGGCCCGCAGGCCAGGGCGATGCTGCACCGGCTGCGCGACCGGGTGGATGCGGTGCTGGTGGGAGCCGGGACGGTGCTCGCCGACGACCCCGCGCTGACCTGCCGGCTGGCGGAGATGGAAGCGGTGGCGCGGCCGACGCGCAACCCACTGCGGGTCGTGGTGGACACGCACGGCCGCACGCCGGCGGCGGCGCGGGTCTTCACTGACGGCCTGGCGCCCACGCTGCTGGCGGTGGGCGAGTCGGCCGGTCGGGTGGAGCGCGGCGGGACGGAGGTGCTGCGGCTGCCGGAGCGCGAGGGGCGGGTGGACCTCGGCTGCCTGCTCGACGAGCTGGGCCGGCGCGGGGTGGTGGAGCTGTTGTGCGAGGCGGGCGGCCGGCTGAGCGGGTCGCTGCTGCGCGAGGGGCTGGTGCAAAGGGTGCTCGCGGTGGTGGCGCCGAAGCTGGCGGGCGGCGCCGGGCCGACGCCGTGGGACGGCGAGGGGGTGGGCCAGATGGCCGACGCGCTGCGGCTGGGCAATGTCGAGGTGACCCGAGCGGGAGACGATGTTATCCTTAGCGCGTACGTGGCGAGCGGCTGAGCATGTTCACGGGCATCGTCGAGGAGGTCGGCACGGTCGTGGGGCGTGAGGCCGCCGGCAAGCTGGTGCGCCTCCGGGTCGCCGCACGGCGCGTGCTGGCAGACCTGCACCTGGGCGACAGCCTGAGCCACAGCGGCGTCTGCCTGACCGTGGTGGAGGTCGGTGAGGGCTGGTGCGTCTGCGAGGTGATGCAGGAGACGCTGCGGGTCACCACCGCCGAGGATTGGCGGGCCGGGCAGCGGGTGAACCTGGAGCGCGCGGTGCCGGTGGGGGGGCGGTTCGGCGGGCACCTGGTGCAGGGCCACGTGGACGGCGTCGGGCGAGTGGACGGCATCCGGCGCGACGAGGAGTGGGTCACGTTCCGCCTCGCGGCCGGCGAGGAGCTGTTGCGCTACGTGGTGGCGAAGGGCTCGGTGGCGGTGGACGGCGTGAGCCTGACAGTCTCGGCGAGAAGCGACGACGGCTTCGAGGTGGCGCTGATCCCGCACACGCTGGAGGTCACCACGCTGGGCGAGCGGCGGGTGGGCGACCGCGTGAACCTGGAGACCGACATCCTGGCGAAGTACGTGGAGGCAGCGCTCCGGCCGCGCGTGCGGGGCGCGGAACTGACACTGGAATGGCTGGCCGAGCAGGGGTTCGGGACGAACGGATAGGGAGTCGATGGACGACGAGGCCGTCCGGCTGGACGACATCCGCGACGCGATCGCCGCCATCCGCGAGGGTGGCATGGTGGTGGTGGTGGACGATGCCGACCGCGAGAACGAGGGCGACCTCATCCTGGCCGCGGAGCGCGTCACCGCCGAGAAGATCAACTTCCTGGAGCAGCACGGCCGCGGCCTGCTGTGCGTGCCGCTGACGAAGGAGCGCCTCGAGACCCTGCGGATCCCGATGATCGACCGCGCCGGCCAGGACCGCTACCGCACCGCCTACACCGTGCCGGTGGACGCCAGCGACGGGATCGCCACCGGGATCTCGGCACGCGACCGGGCACACACCATCCGGCGGCTTGTGGATCCCGAAGCCGAGCCGCGCAGCTTTGTCCACGGCGGACACGTCCAGCCGCTGCGGGCGACGGCCGGCGGGGTGTTGCGGCGGGCCGGCCACACCGAGGCGGCGGTGGACCTGGCGATGCTGGCGGGCCTGCAGCCAGCGGCCGTGCTGTGCGAGATCAAGCGCGACGACGGCGACATGATGCGCCTGCTGGAGTTGCGGGAGTACGCCTCACGGCACGGGCTGCTGATCGTCACCATCGCCGACCTGATCGAATACCGCCGGCAGACGGAGCGCCTGATCCGGAAGGTGGCCACCTGCCGGCTGCCCACGGAGGTCGGCGAGTTCATCTGCATCGCCTACGAGAGCACCCTCGACGGCAGCCCCTACGTGGCGCTGGTGAAGGGCGAGGTGTCGCCGGACGTGCCGACGCTGGTGCGGATGCACAGCGAGTGCCTCACCGGTGACGCGCTGATGTCGCGACGGTGCGACTGCGGCGCGCAGCTACGGCAGGCGATGGAGCGGATCCAGGCCGAGGGCTGCGGGGTGATCGTGCACATCCGGCAGGAGGGCCGCGGGATCGGGCTGGTCAACAAGCTGCGGGCCTACGAGTTGCAGGACGCCGGGATGGACACCGTGCAGGCCAACGAGCACCTCGGCTTCGCGCCGGACCTGCGCGACTACGGGCTGGGCGCGCAGGTGCTGCTGGACCTCGGGGTGCGGCGCATGCGTTTGATGACCAACAACCAACAGAAGATCGTGGCGCTCGAAGGCTATGGGCTGGAGGTGACCGAGCGGGTGCCCCTGCTGGCCGAGGTGACCGAGGACAACCAGCGCTATCTGCAGGCCAAGGCCAGGAAGATGGGGCACCTGCTGGCCCTCGACGAAGAGGAAGGACACGACGCCGATGGGCAAGACCTATGAAGGGCAGCTCCTGGGACAGGGGCTGCGCTTCGCGGTGGTGGTGGCGCGCTTCAACGAGCTGATCAGCTCGCGCCTGCTGGGCGGCTGCCGCGACGCACTGAGACGACACGGCGTGGACGACGAGGCCGTGGACGTGGCCTGGGTGCCCGGGTCCTGGGAGATCCCGCTGGTGGCGCAGAAGCTGGCGGCGAGCGGTCGCTACGACGCGGTGATCTGCCTGGGCGCGGTGATCCGGGGCGGCACGCCGCACTTCGAGTATGTGGCGGCGGAAGCGGCGAAGGGCGTGGCGCACGCCTCGCTGGCCACCGGGCGGCCGGTGATCTTCGGCATCCTGACCACCAACAGCATCGAGGAAGCGGTGGAGCGGGCGGGCACGAAGCACGGCAACAAGGGCAGCGACGCGGCGGTGGCGGCCATCGAGATGGCCAACCTGATGCGCGCGCTGGACGCGGAGGGTTGACATGAACGGCGGTGCCGGACGAGTCCTGCTGACGGTGGTGCTGTCGTTGCTGTGCGGGTTCGGCGGCGGCGTGGGGGGCTACTTCGTCGCGGCCAGGGTGCGCGCACCCGCGGCGGAGACCAACCCGCCGGACGCCGGCGGCGGCGGAACCAAGCCGGCCCTCCGGCCGGGCGCCGACACGGACACCGGCTCGGCCATCGCCGCGGCGGCCAAGCGGGTCAGCCCCGCGGTGGTCAACGTGGACAACTTCGGCAGCACGCCGCAGCTCTTCGGCAGCCCCTTCGAGGATCTCTTCGGCCACGGGCAGGGCGGTCAGGGGCGGGGCGAGTCGCAGCTCCGCGGCTCCGGGTCAGGGTTCATCATCGACGGCGAGAAGGGCCTGGTGATGACCAACCAGCACGTGGTGGAAGGCGCCGAACGGCTCGAAGTCACCCTCACGGACGACCGCAGCTTCCACGCCGAGGTGGCCGGGTCGGACAAGATGTCCGACATCGCCATCCTCAGGATCGAGCCCAACCGGCTGCCGGTGGCGCCGCTGGGGAGCGCCACGCACCTGGAGCCGGGGCAGTGGGTGATCGCGATCGGCAACCCGTTCCGCGACTTTCCCCACACGGTCACGGTGGGCGTGGTCAGCGCGCTCAACCGCCACATGCCGGTGGGGGACCGGCAGTACAACAACCTGATCCAGACCGATGCCGCCATCAACATGGGCAACTCCGGCGGGCCGCTGTGCAATCTGGCCGGCGAGGTGATCGGCGTGAACTCCGCGATCTTCTCGCCCACCCAGACCTACGCCGGGATCGGCTTCGCCATCGTGATCGACGACGCCAAGGTGATCGCCGGGCACCTGATCGGCGACGGCGGGGTGCCCTGGATGGGCATCTCGATGAACGAGCTGACGCCCGAGTTGGCCAAGCAGCTCGGCATCGCCACCGCCAAGGGCGTGGTGATCAGCGACGTTTTCGAGGGCGGCCCCGCGGCCAAGGCCGGCGTGCAGCCGAACGACGTGTTGGTCAAGTTCGGCGAGACGACGATCACCAGCAGCGACCAGGTGCCCGGGCTGGTGTTGAAGACCAAGGTCGGGCAGGTCGTTCATCTGGTAGTGCTCCGCGACGGGCATGAGAAGAAGGTCAACGTCACGGTAGGGCAGAGGCAGAGCGAGTGATGCGGCGACTGGCGGCGGTGGTGCTCCTGGCGGCCGGCTGGCTCCTGGGCGGTTGCGCGGCCATCCCGGCCGGGGTGCAGGGCGCCCTGCGGCAGCTCCTCGACCTGCGCATGACCGTCCGGGGCGCCGTGGACGAGAATGCCTACTACCTCTTCGTGCTCGACACCAACGGCCGCGATTCCGAAGGGCCGGAGGTGATCGCGCCGCTGACCAACTTCCTCGGCAACGGGCGTGCGACCGGCGTCTACCAGCACTACGTGGAGTACCACCAGGGGCAGTTCGAGCTGTTCCGCGACCAGCCCGAGCAGGAGGGTCAGGTGGTGCCGCCGCGGGTGGCTCTCGGGCAGCCCTTCTCGTTCGACTCGGGCAGCTCGCAGGGCACGCTGCGCTGCTCGCTGGACCTCAACAAGGTGGAGGCCCAGGGCGGCCTAAAGACCAACGCCGCGGATCCCGACATCCAGCAGATCGAGATCAACTTCATCACGGTCAACGAGATCGTGCTCCCCGGCTCCCTCCCGCCCACGCCGCGGCAGAGCGACGGGCTGGGCACCGACGGCACCAACTTCATCACGTTCCGCGTCAACAACGGTCTGGTGATCGGCAACACCGGGCTGGAGCAGCCGGGCGAGTTCTTCGGCGGGCAGCAGTTGGACGCGGCGTACGACCTGGTCGACTTCCGCATCGAGATCCGGCAGGGCGGGTAGGCCGGCGGGGCGGGGCTGCTCTGCCGCTAAGCACCGTGCCCGAGTTGCTGTCCGGCCCAAGGTAGGGGCGGGGTCTCCAAGGTAGGGGCGGGGTCTCCCCGCCCGATGCGCGAGGTGGGAGCGCTCAGCGCGCGATCTCGGCCGGCCGGACGGGCGAGGAGACCTCGCCCCTACCGGAGCTGTTGGCGCGCTGGACAACATCTCGGGGTGGCTGCTTAGACCTCGGCGCTCAGGTCCGCCAGCTCTCGTGTCAGCTCCTCGATCTCGCCCCGCAGCCGCTGCAGCTCCGGCTCGATGCGGCTCTCCTCGCCGATCCCGAACGCCGCCACCCGCGACGCCGCCTCGTCGACGGCCAACGCCATGCCGGCCAGCCGGTCGTGGTAGCGCTGCACCGCCGTCTGGATCCTCCGCACTCGGGCAAGCTGCTCGCGGGCCAGCTCCAGGTTGCCCTGCCGCACCTCGCGGAGCGCCGGGTCGGCGGTGGTGCTCAGGCTGCGCTCCCACTTCCGCGCCGCGGCCTCGAGCGCCGTCACGTCGACCCGCGCCAGAAACCGCTCGAGCGTAGCCGCCTCCCGGGCAAGCTGAGGGAGCTGCTCGGCGAGGAGCGCGTCGATGGCGGGGAGCAGATCGTGGAACAGGCCCCGGGTGTCGGGTGCCGAGTCGAGGAGCGTGGTCTCGAGGTGGTCGCGCGCGCGCCACACGGCGCCGTGCGGGCCGAGCCGCCGGGACCATCTCTCCAGCCAGCCGGCTCGGCGCGCCACGCCGCCTCCTACTCCGCGAACACGCCGTCGGCCGCCGTGGCCGGGTCGGGGTCGGGGCTCTGCTTGGCGAAGGTCACGGCATCCTCGATCCCCGCCCGCACGTCCTCGATCAGCCGCACATCTTCCGCCTCGCTCAGGCAACCCTCGTCGCGGAGCCGGTCGCGGAAGAGCAGGAGCGGGTCGAGCCGCGCCCACTCGGCCTCTTCGTCCTTGGTGCGGTAGGGTCGCTCGGCGTCGCCCTTGGAGTGACCGAAGGTGCGGTAGGTCTTGGCCTCCACGATGCTCGGCCCGCCGCCCGCGCGCGCCCGCGCCACGGCCTCGGCGGCGGCCGCGTTGACGGCGTCGAAGTCGTTGCCGTTGACACAGGCGCCGGGGATGCCGTAGCCGGCGGCGCGGTCGGCCATGTTGGGCACGGGCGAGACGCGGTCGATGCTGGTGCCCATGGCGTACAGGTTGTTCTCGCAGACGTAGAGGATGGGCAGCTTCCAGGCGGCGCCCATGTTGATGGCTTCGTGGAACGCGCCCTGCCCGGTGGCGCCCTCGCCAAAGAAGGCGGCGACCACGTGCGGCAGGCGCTGGTACTGGAAGGCGAGCGCGGCGCCGGTGGCGATGGGGAGCCCGCCGGCAGTGATGCCGTTGCTCCCCAGAAAGCCGATCTCGTAGGCCGCCACGTGCTGGCTGCCGCCGCGGCCGTGGCTGTAGCCGGTGGCCTTGCCGAACAGCTCGGCCATCAGCCGCTTCGCGCAGCCGCCCTTGGCGAGCAAATGGCCGTGGCCGCGATGCGTGCTGGAGACCTGGTCGTCAGGCCCGAGCGCCGCGCAGATGCCGGCGGCGCTGGCCTCCTGCCCGCAGCAGGCGTGCGCCGTGCCGCTGATCACGCCCTCGCCGAACAGCTCCATCACCCGCTCGTCGAAACGGCGGATGAGGAGCATGGTGCGATACCAGCCGATGCGCTCCGAGGGGCTCAACACCTTGTCACTCCGCGGATCCTATGATAGCATGTTCGCTCGCCGACGAGGACTGAGGAGCAAGGGATGTCGCAGCGCTGCGCGGTGTGTGGCAAGGGGCCGACGGTGGGGATGTACGTCCCGCATTCGCAGCGCCGGACGAAGCGGCGGTTCATGCCGAACCTGCAGCGGATTCGGGTGGTGGCCGGCGGCGCGGTTGTCAAGCAGTTGGTGTGCACTTCGTGCATCAAGTCGAACAAGGTGGCACGACCCGGGTAAGGGCGGTTTGGTATCGACTCGCCGACGGCGGGCTTCGGCCCGCCGTTGTGGTTTGGGTCGGCCAGGGCCCTTCGACTCCGCTCCGACCGCCTCCCCGCTGCCCCTCCTGCCCACCTCCCCATTCCCGCCCCCTGCGCCGTTGACACTCCCCAAGGCAGGCGTTACACTTCCGCCGACATCGGGGTAAGGACGACTCATGACAGCCGGTTCCGCCGTCGTCTTCCTCTTGCTCGCCGCATTGGCCATCGGCGGCGCCTGGCGGATGATCACCTCCCACCATCCGGTGCACAGCGCGCTCTACCTGGTTATCACCTTCTGCGCCACGGCCGGGCTGTACCTCATGCTCGGGGCGCCCTTCATCGCCACCGTGCAGGTGGCTGTGTACGCCGGCGCGATCATGGTCTTGTTCCTCTTCGTGGTGATGTACCTCAACCTCGGCCTGGCGCGCGACGTGGCGGACGACCGGCCGCGCCGGGTCACCGCGCTCGCCACCACCGTCCTGCTGGGCCTCCTCCTGATCGCGGCGGGCGCCTTCGGCGGCGGGCCCGCCACCGCCGCGCCGGCCATGACCACGGTGGAAGAGATCGGCGGCGCCCTGTTCAGCCGCTACGCCTTGCCGTTCGAAATCGCCAGCCTGGCGCTCCTGGTGGCGATGATCGGCGTGCTCGTGATCGCACGGCCGGAGCTCAAACGCGAGCTGGCGGCCAAGGAGGACGCCGCGTCATGATCGACCCGGTCGCTTTCACGCTGGCGCTCAGCGGCGTCCTGTTCGCCCTCGGCGTCACCGGGGTGCTCCTGCGGCGCAATGTGCTCGTCGTTTACATGTCCATCGAGCTGATGCTCAACGCCGCCAACCTAGCCTTCGTGGCCTTCGGCCGGATGCACCACTCGCTCGACGGGCAGTTGTTCGTCTTCTTCTCGATGGTTGTGGCGGCGGCGGAGGTGGCGGTCGGACTCGGCATCGTCGTGGCGGTCTACAAGCAGCTCCGCAGCGTCGACGTCGACCGCGTCAATCTGCTTCGGTTCTGAGAGGATCGTCGAGGCATGCTCCACGCCTGGCTGTTGATCCTGCTCCCGCTTACGTCTGCGGCGGTTCTGGCTTTCCGCGGCCGGCGGATGGACGAGACTGCCGTGGGGCGGCTGGCCTGCGGCGCCGTGGGTCTGAGCTTCGCCGTCGCAGTGCTCGTCTTCTTCCAGCTGCTCGGCGCGCGGGGCGAGACCTCCGGCTTCGTCGTGCCGGGGCCCACGTGGATGGCCGTGGGTCCGCTCCACCTGGCCTTCCGCCTGCTCCTGGATCCGTTGTCGGTGGTGATGGCGCTGGTGGTGACCGGGGTGGGGTGGGCCATTCACCTCTACAGCCGCGGCTACATGCACGGCGACCCGCACTACCCGCGGTTCTTCGCCCTGCTCAACCTGTTCATCGGCAACATGCTCGTGCTGGTGCTGGCCGACAACCTGGCCATGACGTTCATCGGCTGGGAGGGCGTGGGCTTCTGCAGCTACATGCTGATCGGGCGACCTGGGGTTCCTGCTCGGTCTCTTCCTGACCTACCACTATCTCGGCACGGTGGGCTATCGCGAGGTGGCCGAGGCGGCGCCGAAGCTGCTCCCCGCCCTGCCGGGCGCGGCCGCGGCCATCGGGCTGCTCCTCTTCGTCGGCGCGTGCGGCAAATCGGCGCAGTTCCCGCTGCACGTTTGGCTGCCGGACGCCATGGAAGGCCCGACGCCCGTTTCCGCGCTGATCCATGCGGCCACGATGGTCACCGCCGGTGTGTTTCTGGTGGTGCGGATGGGCGCGCTCTACGCCTTCGCGCCCGAGGTGCTCACCGTGGTGGCGGTGGTGGGGCTGATCACCGCCTTCCTCGGGGCTACGATGGCCGTGGTGCAGACCGACATCAAGAAGGTGCTGGCCTACTCGACCATCAGCCAGCTCGGCTACATGTTCCTGGCGGCCGGGGTGGGGGCCTACTCCGCGGCGATCTTCCACCTCGTCACCCACGCCTTCTTCAAGGGGCTCCTGTTCCTCGGCAGCGGGAGCGTGATCCACGCCGTGGAGCACGCCTTCCACAGCGCCGGCGAGCATGGCGACCCGCAGGACATGCGCGGCATGGGCGGGCTCGCCAAGAAGCTCCACACCACGCACTGGACGATGGCCGTCGGCTCGGCGGCGCTGGCGGGGCTCCCCGGCCTGGCGGGGTTCTTCTCGAAGGACGAGATCCTCTACTTTGCCGGGCGAGGGATGGGCAACGGCGGGTTCTGGCTGGTGGGCGTGCTGATCGCCATGCTCACCGCGGTCTACATGACGCGGTTGATGTGCAAGACCTTCTGGCAGACCACGCGGCTGAGCGAGGCGGCGTACGCGCATCTGGAGGAGTCGCCGAAGAGCTTGACTCAGCCTCTGGTGGCGCTGGCGCTCCTGTCCATCTTCGGCGGGCTGCTCAACCTGCCGGGGGTGGGCCTGCTCGCGGGTGTCTCGCAGGGGCTGGCGCACTGGCTGTCGCCGGTGACCGAGATGGCGGAGGCGACCCTCTTCCAGGG
>JACPDV010000203.1 GCA_016183835.1 Armatimonadota bacterium | reverse complement strand
GCCCTCACCCTAACCCTCTCCCGGGGGGAGAGGGGATCCGAATCTGACCGTTCACCGTTCACCGTTCACCGCTACCCGCCCAGCACGGCGCGCACCAGCTCCCACGCCGGCCGCGCGTGCGCTTCGTAGTAGAGGCCGGCCACCAGGATCACCCAGGCTGCCAGGAGCAGCTCCGGCACCAGCCGCCGCGGCGTCAGCCACTCGCTCAATACACGCCCTCCTCGCGGGCCACCTCGTACGCGTGGATCACCTCGTCCAGCGGCGTGCCGGGCTGCACCATGTGGCTGGTGCAGAAGACGTAGCCGCCGCCCGGCTTCAGCGTGCGCATCAGACGCCGCACCTCGTCTTCCACCTGTTGCGGCATCCCGCGGCCGAGCACTGTGCGGATGTCCAGCCCACCATAGAGTGCCAATCGCCCCCGGTAGCGTTGCTTCACCGCGAGCATGTCCATCCCGGCGGACTCCTGCACCGGGTGGACCACGTCGAACCCCAGGTCCGCGGTCTCGCCCAGCACGTCCGTCACGTCGCCGTCGGAGTGGAGGCTGAGCCACGCGCCGCGTGACTTGGCCTTGGCGGCGATGCGGGCCGTCGCCGGACGGATGTGCTCCTCCCAGGTCGCCTTGCGGAAGAGCAGCCCGCCGTTCATCCCCCAGTCGTCGCTGACGTGGATGCAGTCGACGCCGAGGTCCACGCAGTGGTCGATGTAGGCGCACGACCACTCGGCGATGCGGTCGTAGAGCCGCGCGCACAGCTCGGGCCGGAGGGCCAGCTCGAGCAGGTGGTTCTCGAGCCCGATGAAGCCGTTGGCCGCCTCGAAGACGCCCGGCGTCTGCACCAGCACAGCGCGCCCCCGGCGCCCGCGGTCGTGCTCCACGGCGCGACGGATCGGCCCGTAGATGGCGTCGTCGTGCGGATCGGTGAGCGGCACTTCGCAGGCATCGGCGACGTCGAGCACGTTGCCGAAGGTGGGGTCGGAGCCGGTGTCGTAGCCGGCCTTGGCCTCGCCGGTGAGGAGCCCGCCGGCGGGAAAGGCCTGGACCAGGTCGAAGTCGAGCGCGTCGGCGAAGTGGTCCATGTCGCCGAAACGGGCGTGGATGTCGTCGGTCACTCCCGGCTGCCCGAAGATCCAGCAGTAGATCGGCACGCGGTCGCCCTCGCGGTGCGAGAGGGCGGCGGCGAAACGCTCGAAGCCCAGCATCACGTCCTCCTCGGAACGATGGGTATCGCCTGCGCGCCGGGGCATCGACCCCCTCTCCCCCCGGGAGAGGGTTGGGGTGAGGGTCTCCGTGCGATCCGGCGCGCTTCCCATCACCCTCACCCCAACCCTCTCCCGGGGGGAGAGGGGGTCGGATTCGGACTCATCGGCTCCGCCCCGGCAACAACCCGGGCGTATACTTGTCAGAACAACGGGGTGTGCCAATCGGAGAGACGCATGTTCGCTCTGCTGCAAACCGGCGGGTTCGCCATGTGGCCGCTGGTGCTGTGCTCGGTGATCATGGTGGCCGTCGTGATCGACCGGGCGGTCTACCTGCTGCAGGCCCGCTGCGCGCGGGAGGATCTCCTGGACGAAGTCACGCGGAGCTACCGCGGCGGCGGGATCGACGAGGCCGCCGCGGCCGCTGCGGGCTACCGCGGGCCGGTGGCGCGGGTGGTGCGGCAGGTGCTGGCGACCGCCGGCACGGCGCGGCCCGTTGACTGGAGGGCCGGCGCGGAGCGGGCCAAGGCGATCCAGCAGGCGCTGCTTGAGCGGCGGCTGTATGTGCTGGGCAGCATCGGTGCGGTGGCCCCCTTCATCGGGCTGTTCGGCACGGTGCTCGGGATCCAGCGGGCCTTCGCCGAGATCGCGAAGCAGGGCAATGCGGGCATCGGCGTGGTGGGCGCGGGCGTCAGCGAGGCGCTGGTGGCCACCGCTGCCGGACTGGGCATCGCCATTGTCGCCGTGGTGGCCTACAACATCCTCAACAACCTGGTGGACCAGGTGGCGCTGGAGATGGACCTCGCCGCCGACGAGGTGCTCGGCATCCTCGAGGCTCCCGCCGCGGCGCTGCCGCCGCTGGACCTGGCCGAGGGGGCCGAGTGATGGGCATCACCGTGGCCGGACGCCGGCGGGGCCGCTCCCGCCGGCAGACGTTCGCTGAGATCAACATTACCCCGCTCACCGACGTGGTGCTGGTGCTGCTGATCATCTTCATGGTCACCGCGCAGTTCATCGGCACCACCGAGCGCGGGCTGACGGTCAACCTCCCGGCGGCCGGGCAGGTGGAAGACCTGGACACCCTCGGCGGCATCAAAGTAGCCGTGGACCGTTCCGGGCAGATGACGGTGGATAGCCTCCCCAGCACGCCGGCGACCCTCGAGAACGACCTGCGCGCGGTGATGAAGAGCCCGCAACAGCTCGTTATCGTGGAGGGCGACCGCGAGACGATCCTGCAGAGCATCGTGACGGTGATGGACGCGGCGGCAGGTGCGGGCCTGCCGAACGTGGTGCTCGCCACGGCGCCGGAGGCGGTTCTGGGCGCGCCGCAGCCAGCGCCGGCCGCACCCGCCACGCCGCCGGCCGCGACGGTGCCGCCACAGCCGGCAGCTACGGCGCCATGACTTCCAAGACGCGGGCGTAGGGCGGGGTTTCCCCGCCCGTCCGGTTCGTGCCTCGGACGACCGCTGGGAGGGCGGGGAAACCCCGCCCCTACGCCCGCCTTCCGACGTCCGTCGCCGGCATGGTCGCAGCCCGTCCGCTCAGCGCACGATGATCCAGTCCACCTTCGCCCCCGCCGGCGCCGGGGTGCCGAACTGCACCGTGAACCCGGCGGCGGTCTTCGCCGGGACGCAGGTGTTGGTCAGCCACGACGGCGTGATCGACACGGCGTAGGCGGCATCCGGCTCCGGCGTGGGGAAGGCGACCTGCAGCTCCGTCCCGCCCGCCGCCACGCCCAGGTCGATGCCGCGCAGGTTCCGCGCCGGCTTCTCGGTCGCCGACAGCCCGCGGGCCTGCTTCAGGCTCTGCCCGCTGAGGCTCATCGCCCCGCCCGCGAAGACGAACTCGCCGGTCGTCGGCTCCACCGTCAGGCTGCTCGAGCCGACCACGTCGTTGCGCCAGCGGATGGGTTGCGTGTGACCGTTCGGCTGGCGGAACATGATGGCCGTGTCCATCACGTCGCCCGCGAACTCGATGCCCATGTTGCACAGCGCGCCAAGATGGAGCATCGTCCCGTACGGCGCCTTGCGGTCCTTGCGGGTGGGGAGCTCCTCCCGCCCGCTGATGATGGCGCCGGCGTCGATGCAGTAAGGCACCTGCACCCGGCCGAGCTGCTGCATCTCGATGGTGGCGCTGGGCATGGTGCTGGGCATCTGGTCGAACTGCCGGATGCGCAACGGGCGCGGCTGCCAGGGATCGGGGCCGGGCGGCTGCTCGACCGGATCGCCCGGAGCGAAGTCGAAGCGCGTTCCGCGGTCGCCGGTGGGGGTCAGCTTCAGCTTGCGCGGGCAGACCTTGGCGTCCAGCCAGCCGCCGGTGACCAGCGTGTCGGCCCAGCCCTGGCTGATGTCGTAGACCCAGGCGCCGGGGGCGATGACGTAGTGCAGCGGCCGCTCGTGGCCGTCGGTGGTGTAGTTGTCGTCGTTGAACAGCGTCGGCCCGCCCGCCGCCACCGCCGACCAGCGCACGCGCAGGATGCGCACCCGCTTGGTGCCGTCGGGCAGCCGCTCAAAGCCGTTGACCTGGTACCAGCGGTAGGTTGGCCGGTCCGCCGCGCTGGCATAGCCGCCCACGGACGAGGGATCCCCCGCGGTGATCACCTCGCTGTCGTCGGTGAGGCAGAAGAAGCGGCCGATCACGTCCTCGTCCCAGGGACAGTCGGCCGAGCCGAGGATCGCGCCGCCCTGGTAGTTGAAGGCGTTGCCCGGCCCGCCGATCACGCCGGGGTAGCTCTGCCCCCGGTACGTGCCGCCCGACTGCACCACCAGCACGGTGCCCCCGGTGAGCCACTTGGCGCGGTTCATGTCGATCAGCGGGCGCGAGTTGCTGAGGGTGTGCGGGTTGCACTTGCCGGCGGCGTAGGTGACCTCGTCCTTCGTCCAGTCCACGGCCTCGATGGCGGAGTGGAAGCCGTCCACCTCGCCGATGGTCTCGGCGTTGAGCACGATCCCGCCCTCGTCGCCGAAGCCGGAGAAGACGTCGCCCATGTACTTGAACATGCCGCTGATGACGAAGCTGTCGCCCACGGCGTAGTTGCTGCGGACCACGCCGAGCTCGCCCACGGTCTGGTTGTCGCAGTTGGAGAAGCCGCTGACCTGCAGGCCCTGGGTGGAGTGCTTGTTGTAGACCAGCGCGCCCGCCGGGTGGTCGTGCTCCAGGTCGCAGGTGAAGTAGTTGCGCCGGCGCTCGGGATCCCAGCCGAGGGACTTGACGTGGATCCGGTCGAAGGGGTTGCCGTAGCCCATCGGGTTGCCGGTGAGGTTGAGGTAGAGGCCGACCCACACGCCGCGGATGTTGTCCACGTAGCAGCGCTGGTCCTGGCCCTTCTGCACCGGGTCGGTGAGCGTGGTCATGTAGGACGTGGTGCCGCTGATCACGTAGTTGGCGAGGTTCTCGGCGGCGTGCACGCCGCAGTGGTCGAGGCTCTGGGGGCTGAGGTTGAGCTTGCGCACGACGGTCAGCGCGCCCCAGCTCTCGCCGTTCCAGGTGCCGATGGGCGCCACGTCGTAGATCAGGTGGCCGCGGCGGTAGTCCATCACCGTGACCACCGGCGAGTAGTTCGCGGTGGAGCGTTCGGCCTGCCTGAGGTTGTCGATCCGCAGGCCGTCGGGCGCGCCCGGCGGGATCACCAGCACCCCGCCGCCGTCGGCGATGATCTGGTCCATCGCCCGCTTCAGGGTCGCGTCCGCGGCCTGAGCCGAGCTGATGTCGCCGAAGTCCTCCAGCGAGCGGACGGTCGGTGCGGCGAGGGCCGCGGTGACGAGCAGGATGAGCAGTCCGGTGGCACGGCACATGGTGCACCTCCGTGGTGGTCCGTGATGTGAGGAGCCGTGACCGGTCAGCTCGCGGCGGCGCCGAGCTCCTTGGCCAGCGCGGCCCACTCCGGCAGCCGCCGGCGATCGCCGTTCACCGTCTCCAGCTCCTGCAGCACGATCATGATCGGCGTTCCCCGCGCGATGCGCAAGCCTTCCCGCAACCCCTCGCCGTAGTCGCGCAGGTCGCGGGCGTAGGCCACGTCGGTGGCCTTCTGCCGCCACTCGATGCAGTACCGATCGCCCACCGCGGCGACCATCTTCTCCAGGTCGGTCCACGGCGAGCAGATGAACCTGCGGAGGTTGGGGATGGAGAGAACCAGGTCGAGCTTGTTGGTCAGGTCTTCGCAACAGCCGTAGTAGCTGAGGCCGGAGCGCGCCAGGATCGGCTTCTGGTAGTCGAGCAGGAACTCCTCGTACTGGCGCGGGCCGACCGCCTGGAACTCCTGGCTCTCCCCGCGGCCCCAGAGGTCAAGAAGGCGCACTCGCTCGCCGTCGAAGTCCGGCTGGGGCAGGTCGTCGCAGCCCATCAGTCCGGTGTTGTTGAGGGTCAGCACGCCCTGGCGCTCGTAGTCGTCGAGCAGGTCGAGCACGCCGTTGCGAAGCGTGGCCATCAGGCGGTGGACCCACGCGGGTCGGTCCATCATGTGCACCAGCAGCTCGGTCACGCCGCAGAGCTGGGTGGCCCAGCCGTGCAGCCAGGCGCCCGGCGTGGGGATGTGGCACTGCTCCCGCACCGGCAGGATATCGCCCAGCAGCTCGTCCGCGCGCGCGCAGGCCTCCGCCGTGGCCCGCGGATCGTGGACGTAGCGCGGCGGGACCAGCTTGTCGAGGTCGCTCTCCTCCTTGATGGGGTAGTCGTACGCCCAGGCCCCGCGCGCCACGCCCGTGTGGACGTAGGCGACCGGCAGACCCCAGTAGTGCTCGCCCTGCAAGACCATCGCGCGCTGCACCGGCCAGTGGCCTTCGAGGACCGTGTCGTCGCCGACGGACCACTTGTGGAGCCCTTGCCGGAGCGGGTACTCCACCCCGGCGAGCCACGGCTCCTGGCTGACCAGCACGTCGCGCGGCAGGATCTCGTCCCAGCAGTTCGGGTGGCAGATCACCGGCGGCCGGTCCGGCAGCCGCAGGCTGTTGACATCGCACCAGCGCCGGCGGCGGAGCTGGTTCTCGCGCCCGGCGGCCAGCTCGGCGGTCTGCCGTGCCAGCTCGCGGATCGTGTCGCGCGGATCACCCATGGCGATCGCCTCCCTGAGTATCTGGGGTACCTCGGGTGCGCGGGTTCGCCGCCGATGGCAGAGCACCTCGCGAGACTCGCGGCAGTACCCAAGTCGCTCGGGTCCCGAGATGTATGTGCCCCCTCCTTGCCAAGGAGGGGGTAGGGGGAGGTCCGACGCCCGTGGGTTGCGACGGGACCTCACCCCAGCCCTCTCCTTGGCAAGGAGAGGGGGCCGGATGGCGCCGCCGAGTGCTTGCCGCCGGGCGGCCACTCCTCTAAGATGCACGCGCTCGGAGACCCGGGTTGCCGCCTTCACCCCATCAGCGACTGTGGTATCGCAAGCCTACCGCCGACTGGACCGACGGCCTGCCCATCGGCACCGGCCGGCTGGCCGCGATGGTCCTCGGGAGCTGCCCCCGCGAACGCTTAGCGCTCAACCATGAGTGGCTGTGGGAGGGCGTCTACCGCTTCCGCGACGTGGAGGAGGCCGCCCACCAGTTGCCCGAGGTCCGCCGCCTGCTTCTCGCCGGGCGGTACGAGGAGGGCACCGAGCTGGCCAATCGCGCGTTCGGCGGCGGCGGCGGGATCAGCGGCTCCCGCGGGCGTGTCGACTCGTTCCAGACCGCAGGCGACCTGTGGGCCGAGTTTCCGCACAAGCCGTGGCACGACTTCGAGCGTGACCTCGACCTCGCCACCGGCCTCGCCACCGTTCGCTACCACGCCATCCGCGCCGACGGCGGGCTCTACACTCGGGAGTACCTGGCCCACCTGACCGAAGACCTGATCCTCGCCCGCTATACCTGCGGCGGCAAGCCGTTCGACTGCACCCTCTGGCTTGACCGCCTCCACGACCCGGCCTGCGCTCTGGAGCGATGCGCCACGGAGCAGGGGCTCGAGCTGAGCGGAGCGATCCGCGACGGGATCGCCTTCCAAGTGAGCGCCGAAGTCCACGTCACCGGCGGCGCGATCGAGGTGCTCGAAGGCGCCAAGCTGGCGGTGACGGACGCCACCGAAGTGCTGGTGGCGATCAACATCGGCACTTCGGCCGAGGGCGGCTCGCCCGCCGAGGAGTGTGCGGCACGGCGGCTCTCGACTTTGGACTGGGACGAGCTGCTGGCGCGCCATCGGGCCGAGCACGCCCGCCACTACGGCGGGGTGGCGCTGGAGCTGCCGGTGCCCGAGCCGGAGCTGCCCACCGATGAACGGATGCAGCGGCTCCGCGGCGGCGCGTCGGATCCGGGACTGGCGCTGCTCTACTTCAACTACGGGCGCTACCTGCTCTGCGCCTCGTCGGCCACGGCCTCGCTCCCGGCCACCTTGCAGGGCCGCTGGTGCGACGAGCTGCAGCCACCGTGGAACAGCGACCTCCACCAGGACGTGAACCTGCAGATGGCCTACTGGGGCGCCGAGCAGGGCGGGCTGCAGGCCTACCACGAGGCGCTCTTCCGGCACCTCGAGCGCCAGGTGCCCCACGGCCGCGAGGCGGCCCGCAAGCTCTACGGCTGCGACGGCATCTGGCTCCCCATCCAGACCGATCCGTGGGGCCGCTGCACACCGGAATCCGATGGCTGGGCGGTCTGGATCGGCGCCGCGCCCTGGCTCGCGCAGCACCTCTGGTGGCACTGGGAGTTCAGCCTCGACGAGGGCTTCCTGCGCGACCGGTGCTACCCGTTTCTCAGGGAAGTCGCTGCGTTCTACGAGTCGTACCTGATCGAAGACGAAGCGGGCGGGCTGCTGATCGTGCCTTCGCAGTCGCCCGAGAACCGGTTCAAGGGCAGCGGGCCGCGCTACCCGGTGAGCATCGGAGTCAACGCCACGATGGACGTGCAGCTGGCGTTCGACGCATTGCAGCACGCGGCGCAGGCGGCGGAGGTGCTGGACGTGGACGCGGGCCGCCGTGCACGCTGGCTGGCGCTGCGCGACCGCCTGCCGGCGATGCAGATCGGCTCGCGCGGGCAGTTGCTGGAGTGGAACGAGGAGTTCGAAGAAGTGGAGCCGGGGCACCGCCACATCTCGCACGTCTACGGGCTCTACCCGGGCGACCAGATCGACCCGCGGCGCACCCCCGAGCTGTTCGGCGCGGCGCTGCGCTCGCTCGAGCTGCGGCTGGCGGCGATGGGCGGGCACACCGGCTGGAGCCGCGCGTGGACTGCCTGCTGCTGCGCCCGCGCCGGCCGCGGGGACGAGGCGCTGAGCCACGTCGAGCACCTGGTCACTGACTTCGCCACGGACACGCTGCTCGACCTGCACCCGCCGCGGATCTTCCAGATCGACGGCAACCTGGGCGGCATGGCGGCGGTGATCGAGATGCTGATCCAGAGCTACCACGGCGAGCTGCACCTGCTCCCGGCGCTGCCGGCCGCCTGGCCGGAAGGCAAGGTCCGCGGGCTGCGTGCGCGCGGCGGGTTCAGCGTGGACCTCGAGTGGGCGGCGGGGAAGCTGACCGAGGCCCGGATCCGGGCGAGCCGGCGCGGGCCGTGCGTGCTGCTCGGGGCGTGGGAAGTGCGCGACGAGCAGGGGCGGCGGGTGGAGGTCGCGCGGCGGGGTGAGCTGTCGGAGTTCGCAGCGGCGGAGGGGGCGGTGTACATGGTGCGGCCGGCGGGCAGGTAGACGCGAAGTCTCTGAGCGGCCAGCGACGCCCGTCCGGGCGCCTCTCCCCCCGGGAGAGGTCGGCCGTCCGCGGCCGGGTGCGCCCCGAGCGTCCGTCGCGATGGTCACCGCCAGCGGCTGGCCGGCGAAGCGGCCGACCGGCACCGTCCAGGCGTGGTAGGCCGTGTCCCACAGGTTGCGCGCGTACGGATCGTCGCCCTGCTGCCAATCGGGATTGGGCTTGGGCGACAGGTCGAGCTGGTGGGCCAGGCGGCCGTTGAGATAGAGCCGGGCGATCGCGCCGTTGCCGTATTTCGTCTGTGAGTTGCGGACGTACACGCGCAGCGCGCTGTCGGCGGCAGGCACCTGCACCAGCCAGTCGAGCGTCACCTCGCAGTCGGAGCCCCAGTCCAGCAGGAAGCACGGCACCGGCGCCGCCTCGCCCGGCACCGCGAACCCGGCGCGGTGCTCCACCACGAACTCGCCACCGCGCTCCAAGCCGGTGGCCACGTTGACGTAGCGCCCGGTCTCGCGGTCGTCGCCCAGGTACTCGCCCGACTTCGGCTGCGCGGCAGCGCCCGAGACCAGCATGAAGTGAGCCGGGAACTCGACGGTGTAGGTCTTCGGCCCGCTGGACGTGTTGCCCTTCGCGTCCCACGGCGGGTCGTCCACCTTCGCGTCATTGAGCAGCGTGGGGCTGAAGCGGGCGTTGGCCTGGAGGGTGATGCTGCCCTGCCGCGGCGCCTTGTCGTCCACCGGCTCGAGGACCAGGATGGTCCGGGCCTTGGTCACGTCGTAGCGAGTGATGCGAATGCCCGCGGGGAGGTCGGTGACCTGGACGCGGGTGCGATCGTGCCCGCCGCGGCCGAGGGCGTAGCGAATGGCCGGGTTGAGGCCGAGGAGGCGGCCCTCGCGCGCCGCCGGCCAGCCGGGGAGCGTGAGCGGCGTGTCGACCTGGTTGAGACCGGTGAGCCGCTGGTAGAGCGGCTGGCCGTCCGGCCCGGTCATCTGCTGCAGGCTCGCGGTGGCGGTGTAACGGTAGCGCCGGCCGTCGCGGTCCTGGTAGAGGCAGGCCACATCGGGCGCCCAGCGCTCCTTGGGAAAGACCGGCTCGAGCTGCCGCGAGGCAAAGAGCTGGGCTCGGAGCTTCATGTGGTAGGGCATGCCGGCCACGGCGCGCAGCTCCTCCTCGGTGCCGAAAACCTGCCCTAGCCCGCCGAACGCATCCGAGCAGGCGACCACCACGTGCCGCGCGAAGTCGCTCTCGGCGCGGATCACCGGCACCCACGGGCGGGCCAGCGGGCCGTGGAGGTAGGCCGAGATCGGCCGCTGGTGCTCCATCCACCAGACGCGCATGGCGTCGTTGCCCCACACCTGCTGGTAGCGCAGCGGCCAGCGCACGGCGAAGGCGACGTTGTCGGGCGCGTACTCGCAGGCCATCGGCACCTTCGGGTTGCGGCGGAGCAGCTCGCGGAACTGCTCGGTGCCGCCCTGCGCGCCCGCCTTGCCGGCGATCACGCCGTTGCCGAAGTCGCCCGCCGTGCCGCCCACGTCCTCGTAGTTGGCGTCGGTGCCGGTATCCTCCCGCCACTGGAGCATCATGTCGGTGTGATAGCGTCGCCAGCGCGGCTCGAGTGGGTCGAGGTAGAAGAGCTGCCCGTCCTTGGCGCCGTCGAACGTGCCGCGCGGTTCGGCGTAGCTCCAGATGCCGCTGATCCGGCGCGGCAGCGCGAACTCGGCCACCTTGTCGCGCTGGAAGGCCGGCGCGTTGTAGTTGACGCAGTAGGTGTTGACGTACGCCATGGTGTGGAAACCGTGGGCGTGGAGGCGCTTCACCCGCTCGGCGTAGCCGGCGCGCGGGGTCCACTCGGGCAGGTCGTGGTCGAACTCCGGGGCGCGGGCGTTCCACTCGTGGAACAGCACGGTCTCCGGATCGAAGGTGGCCGCGAGCAGCCGCATGGCCTCGTCGGTGTAGGTGGAGTGATCGACGATTACGCGGATCCGGTCGGCCCACTTCACCGCCGCGCGTTGCGCCATCTCCGGGGCGAAGGTGCGCGCGTACCAGGCCCTGTAGGGCGTCAGGGCGTCCACCCAGCCGCCTCGGAAGCCGTCCAGGTGCCAGGTCACGGACTGCGCCGACTTGCGGTCCTCGAACGGCATCGGGTTGATGGACTCGATGGCGGCGCTGAAGCTCTTGCCGGTCCAGTTCATGAAGTAGAAGGTGGTGGGGAAGCGGTCGTCCTCGACCCACAGGCCGAGGGTGCTCCTGCGGCCCTCGATGGCGACGGCCGGCGCCTCCCAGAAGGGCGTGCCGCCGAGGGTGATCAGGCCGGGCCGGCTGGTGTTGTCGTAGCGCACGCCGCCGAACGAGGCGACGTAGAAGGCGTGCTCCGGGTGTAGGTTGGCCAGCGGCGCCTGCAGGCCGTAGACTCCGCCGTCCGGGCTGGTGCCCGTCTCGCGCAGGAGGAGCTGGCCGGTCGCGGCGTCCACCGTGGCCGTGAGGGTCAGCTTCTCCGCCGGGAACTCGCGGGCGCCGTTGGTCAGGCCGGTCCACACCGCCTGCACGCCGCCGGACACGGCCACCGCCCGGTAACCGCTCTTCGGCCCCGGGCGGTGCATCGTGGGCCAGGCCTGCCCGAGCGGCAGGTCCTGGTTCATCTGCTGGTTGCCCCACGGACTGTGCAGCCGGGCCATGGCCGCCGGGTCGCCGGTCAGGTGGCCCATGCCGGTGGGCAGGTTCCTCTCGCCGAGCGCCCGGTCGGCGTGGATCTCCCCGCTGCGCAGGTCCTTCAGGCCGACGATCAGCCCGTCCTCGACGGTGATCTCGAGGCGCGGCGTGGCCAGGGTGAAGGAGCGCGGGCCGAAGGTGACCTTCGGCGCGGCGGGGCACGCCGGCGCCAAGGAGCAGATCAGGACAAGCGCGCAGCAAGTGGCCGCGGGACGGTTCATGTCGCACCTCGCCGCGGTCTTGCCGCCGGGCGGCCCTACTCCTCCGCCAGCAGCCCCGCCCGCCGGCGTGCCAGCGCGGCCTGCTCCTGCCCGAGGCGAGAGAGCTGGTCCGCCAGCTCGACCTGCTGCTCGACGGACAGGTCGCCGCGCCGGAGCCGCTCCGCCACCGCCTGCAGCTTGGCCCCGATCTCCACGAGCTGGCTCTCCACCTCGGAGAGGGTCAGCGGCGCGGGCGGCTCCGGTGGGACCGGGGGCTCCGGCGGCACGGCGACGTCGCAGCGCATCCACTCGGGCAGCTTGCCGCGGATCAGCTCGCCCAGGTTGCGCAGGCCGCAGTCGTCCAGCCCGATGTGGACGGTGTTGATGTGGTGCGCCGCCCCCGTGTGGCGGCCCGGGCCGGGCTCGGGCAGGGCTTCGTCGTCCTCGAGGAACGCCGCCAACTGCGCCGCGGCGACGCCGGCCTCTTCCAGTTGCGCGTCGTCGGGCAGCGGCGCGAACAGCTCGGGCGGCACCTCGCCCGTGCGCTCCAGGTGCGCCAGCACCTGGTTGAACTGCCGCATCGCGCTGCGCTCACCGGCCGCCATGCTGCCGGTCAGGCTGGCATCCCGCGCCAGCCGCTCGATCTCGCGCAGCGACCGCGCCAGCCGCCGGAGCGGCACCTTCGTCTCGTCGCCCATCGGGTTCTCCTTGGTCCTCGGCCAGCTCTCTGCGCAGCTTCTCGCGCCCGGCATGGAGCCGCCATTTGACGGTGGTGACCGGCACGGAGAGGAAGTCCGCGATGCGGCCCACCGGCCATTCGTCCAGGTAGAAGAGCCGCAGCGCCAGCCGGTACGGCTCTGGCAGCCCGTCCAGCGCCTGCAGCACAGGCGCCGTGTCAGCCGCGCGCAGCAGCGCCGCCGCGGGCTGCTCCGCCAGCGCCGGGCTGTGCTCCAGGATCAGCGAGTCCAGCTCCGTCAGCTCATGGCGCTGCTCTCGCGCGGCCACGCGCCGGGCGCGGTGGCGGGTGATGGCATACAGCCACGGCCCGAACCGCGTCAGGTCGGCAAGCTGCGGCAGCGCCTTGAAGGCCAGCAGGAACGCCTCCTGGGCCACGTCCTCCGCGGCCTCGCGCGAGTCGAGCACGCTCTCGGCCACGGCGGTCACCGCCCGGCGGTAGCGCCGCACCAGCTCGTCGAACGCCGGCAGGTGACCCAGCAGCGCGCCGACGACGAGCCTCTCGTCCTCGGCCCCGGCCAGGTCCTGCCGCGCCGGCGGGCTGTCCATCGTGGCTTCCTTCGCCTGGATACAAGGGGTAGAGACAGGGAACGACGCGCGGGATAGGAGTCCCGCGCCGAAATCGTCGCCGGTCCGCGAAGCTCCTTCTCGGTTCCACGGCCACCGGGGTCCCGCGCGCGACTCCCTCCCCTGCGAAGCGGGGGAGGGCTGGGGTGGGGGTTCCGGCCGCTGCCACCTCCTGCCAGGAACCCCCCTCCCGCCTCCCCCCGCTCCGCAGGGGGAGGAGCCGGATGCGGGGGCCGGAGGTGTGCGACGTCGCAGGTGACCGCCCCCCTCCCGCCTCCCCCCTCCCCCCGCTCCGCAGGGCGAGGAGCCAGACGCGGGGCCCGCGGCCCTAGCTCAGCGGGCTGGGCCGCATGTCCGCCGCGTCGAGCCGCCGCTTCGCCTCCGCGTAGACCTCGTCGGAGAGGGGGCCGCGGTTGGCCGCCGCCACGTTCTCGGCCAGGTGCTCAGGATGGAGCGTGCCGACGATGGTGGTGTGGCAGTGTGGATGGCTGAGGGTGTAGCGCAGCAGGAAGGCGGTGCGGCTCTCGCCCGGCTCGCACAACTCGTCGAGGCGGGCCTCTTCGAAGATCCGCCAGCGGTCGGGGCTGCCGAGCCCCACCTGCGGTTCGCCGCGGGCCACGCCGCCGCGGACAATGATGCCCACGCCCGCCTCTCCCGCCGCCGTGATCCAGTCCTCGTGCGCCCGCTCGAGCGCCGAGTAGGGAATCTCCATGACGTCGAACACGCCCCACGGGAGCTGCACCGGGAGCTCGGGCACGCGAGTGGAGCAGCCGATCCAGCGCACCTTGCCCTGCTCGCGCATGTCCTGCAGGCACTGCACCAGGCCGCCCTCCTCGATCTGCGCGATGCCCGGATTGTGGAGGAGCATCACGTCGACATGGTCGGTGCGCATCCGCTCGAGGCTCTCATGCAGGCCGCGGAAGAGGTTGTCGCGGGTCCAGATGTGGGGCGTGTCGTCGGTGCTGTCGTCGCGCCGGGTGACGCTGCAGCCGCACTTGGTGCAGAGGTAGTAGTCGCGGCGCCGGCGGGCGAGGAAGCGGCCGATGAACTCCTCGCTCCGGCCGTAGTCGTTGCTGGTGTCGATGAAGTTGATGCCGGCGTCGAGCACGGCGTGGAGGATCGTCTCGGCCTGCTGTTCGGTGACGGGCCGGCCGCCCCAGATGCGCGGCCCGCGGATCTCCATCGCGCCGTAGCCGAGGCGGGTGACCGGCAGGCCGGTGCGGCCGAAGGTGGCGGTGGCGAGGGTGGTCATCGCGTCGCTCCTGCTCTCAGACTGGCGCCGGCGCGCGCCGAACGGAAGTGTGGCTCTCAGGCATGCGGTCGGAGCCTGACCCGCCGATCAGGTCGGCGTAAGTGCGCTTGGGCGGCGCCGCCTGGATGCCCGGGCTGCTATGGGCGCTCTTCTCGCGGTCGTCGTGGAGTGATACGGCGCCGCGCTCCCACATCAGGTCGTAGACGCGCCGGCCGCCGCCGCCGGCCAGGAAGTTGGCCCCGTCGCCGAAGCGCATCAACGCGGGCACCAGCGCGGCGGGGCCCATGCCACCGAAGCAGGACTGGCCCTCGGCGAGGAACACGCTGGCGCCCTGGCCGGTGGCGGCCACGGTGGCGGCGATGCCGGCCGGGACGCCGCCGGCGATGAAGACGTCCACGCGGTGGCGCACGGGGACGGT
>JACPDV010000211.1 GCA_016183835.1 Armatimonadota bacterium | reverse complement strand
GGTTGGTGTTGGTCATCGAGGCCCAGCCGCGGTGCTCGCAGATCTGCGCGCCGACCAGGTTGGCATTGGTGAGGTCGGCCTCGAACAGGTCGGCGCCACGCAGGTCGCTGCCGGCCAGGTCGGCGCCCACCAGGCTGGCGCCCTTGAGGTCCGCCCAGCGCAGGTCGGCGCCGTGGAGGTCGGCCCCCGCCAGATCGGCCTCATTCAGCTTGGCATGCCGGAGGACGGCCTCGGCCAGGGCCGCCCCGGCGAGCTCTGCTCCCGCCAGATCGGCGTTCGCGAGCTGCGGCGCCTGGGCCAGAATCGCATCACGAGAGAGCTTGGACATCGTACTTCCTACTTCACGGCCCCCGACCCACCCGGCCGGCGGAAGCCCACAGCCTAAGTGTGCTGCGCGATCCCCGAGATGTGTGGGGCTGCACACTGCGAGACTCTTGCGACGCCCGGAAGGTCGGAGGGTTCGGGCGGCGAAGGCGCAGGATGAGGGACCGACCGTGAACAGGGGAGCACAGGCCAGCCGGGCGGCTCTGGCCGCCGCCCGGGCGGCGATCGCCCGCGAGCGCCTCCATGCCTGCACGCTCTGCCCCCGCCGCTGCGGCAAGGACCGCTCGGGGGCCGAACGGGGCGAGTGCGGGCTGGGCAGCGCGGCGGTGGTGGCCAGCCATGGCCCGCACTTCGGCGAGGAGCCGCCGCTGGTGGGGTGGGGCGGCTCGGGCGCCGTCTTCTTCAGCGGCTGCAACCTGCACTGCGTCTTCTGCCAGAACCACGACATCTCCCAGAGCGCCCACGGCGAGACCGTCGAAGCCGATCGCCTGGCCGGGATCTTCCTCGAGCTGCAAACGCGCGGCTGCCACAATCTCAACCTCGTCTCGCCCACCCACGTGGTCGCGGCCATCCTGGCGGCCCTCGCCCTGGCCTCCGAGCGCGGGCTGCACCTGCCGGTGGTCTACAACTGCGGCGGCTACGAGAGCCTCGACACGCTGGCGCTGCTCGACGGGCTGGTGGACATCTACATGCCGGACTTCAAGTACGGCGTGGAGGGGCCCGACCGGCTCTACTCGGCGGCGCCGGGCTACCCCGGGATCTGCCGGGCCGCGCTGCGCGAGATGCACCGGCAGGTGGGTGATCTGAAGGTGGACGAGCTGGGCCTGGCGCGGCGCGGGCTGCTGCTGCGGCATCTGGTGCTGCCGGGCGGGCTGGCCGGCTCGCGGGCGGTGGCGGAGTTTGTGGCGAACGAGATCTCGGCCAACACCTACGTCAACGTGATGGGGCAGTACCGCCCGTCGCACCGGGCGGCGGAGCATCCGGAGCTGACGCGCCGGCCGACCACCGACGAGCTGGCCGCGGCGCGCGAGCTGTTCCGGGAGGCGGGGCTGACGCGGCTGGCGCGGTAGGGTCGCAGGTCCGTGCCGCCGGACCGGCTGAAGGACCGGCTGGGCCAACGAAGGCCGCCTGCGCGGCCTTGCCGGTCCATCGGCCCCGTGCTATACTGCGCGTTGCCGGGGCGTGGCGCAGTTTGGTAGCGCGCTTGACTGGGGGTCAAGAGGTCGCTGGTTCAAGTCCAGTCGCCCCGATTCACCCACTCCGCTTGGCGTGGGTGCGTCGTACCTACTCCGCCACCGCCACGAACTCCGTCTTGATCGCCCCCTCCGCCGTGCNNNNCGTGGTGATCGCTCCCTCCGCCATGCAGTGGAACCGCCGGTACCCCTTCGGCTTCGTCCCGTCGTGGTTGGTCCGTGTGGTGGTGCAGCAGGCCGTGGTGGTGAACAGCACGCCGTCCACCGTCTCCTGCTGGTTGCCGTGGAAGTGCGCGTTCAGGACCGCCTTCAGGTTGTACCCCTTGAACAGGGCGAGCACGCCGTCGGCGCCGGCGAGGCGGGTCTTGGCGTGCGGGCCGAGGGGATGGTGGCAGCACAGCACCAGCGGCATCTTCGGGTCGGTCTTCCTGAGCTGCTCGGCCAGCCAGTCGCGGTCGGTCTGTGACATTGGCGTCGCATCGCCGGGGTTGCTGTCGCACAGCAGGAACCGCCACCCGCCGTGGTCGAACGTCCGCCGCAGCGGCCCGATGATCGCCTCGAACACCCCCGGCTGCTGGTCGTGGTTGCCGCGCACAGCGTAGTGGGGGCGCTTCAGGCGGTCGAGGCAAGCCTTGGCCAGCTTCATCTCTTCCGGCTTCGAGGCCGTGGTCAGGTCGCCCGCCCAGAGGCTGAGCTCCACCTTCTCGTCGGCGTTGATCAGGTCCACCACCCGGTTGAGGTAGAGCGTGCTGGCGGCGTCGAGGACGTGCGTGTCCGCCGCCTCGACGAAGGTGAAGCCCTCGTCGTCCGCGGCCGCCGCCGTCCAGCAGACTGCCGCCACCATCGCCACCGCCGCCGCCAGCCGCCACCATCGCCGCATGGAGTCGCTCCCGACGGGAACTCCGCGGTGCTGCCGCAATATCCTCCCCAGGCTTGCGGCTCACCGTCGCATGGACCGGCCCTGAAGGACCGGCTGGGACGACCAAGGCCGCCTACGCGGCCTCTGACCGATCGGGTAGACTGTCTTCGGAGAGCGCCCATGCACCCTCGCACCTACCGGCTGGCCCTCGGCGTGCTGCTCCTCGCCGCGGCGGCCCGGGCCGACTTCGATGCTGCTGCCGCCCGGAGTGCCGCCGAGCGCGCCACCGCCTGCCTGCGCGGCACCATCGCCTGCCACGGCGGCTACCTCTGGACCTACAGCCTCGACCTGGCCGAGCGCGCCGGCGAGGAGAAGGCCACCGCCTCGCAGGTCTGGGTCCAGCCGCCCGGCACGCCCAGTCTGGGCCTGGCGTACCTGGCGCTCTACGACGCCACCGGCGACCAGCGCTACCTCGACGCCGCCACCGACGCGGGCGAGTGCCTGGCCTGGGGCCAGCTCGCCTCCGGCGGGTGGGACTACCTGATCGACTTCGACGAGACCGCCTCGCAACGCTGGGTCTACCGCCGCGACGTGGAGGCCGGCAAGCCGGTCGGCAAGCTGCGCAACACCTCCACCGTGGACGACGACAACACCCAGTCCGCCCTGCGCCTCCTGATCGAGCTGGATCGGCGCTGGCAGGGCAAGCGGGAGTCCATCCACACGGCGCTGACCTACGGCCTTGACGCCCTGGTCAAGGCGCAGTACGCCAACGGCGCATGGCCGCAGCGTTACTCCGGCCCGGCGCCCGAGCGGCCGGTGCTCAAGGCGCGCTATCCCGAGTCCTGGTCGCGCACCTTCCCCGAGGAGAACTACGCCGGCTACTACACGCTCAACGACGACACCCTCGCCGACTGCGTGAGCACCATGCTGCTGGCCTGGGAATGGCTCGGCGACGAGCGCTGGCTGGCCTCCGCGAAGCGCGGCGGGGAGTTCCTGATCCTGGCGCAGATGCCCGACCCGCAGCCGGCCTGGGCGCAGCAGTACAATCCGAACATGGAGCCGGCCTGGGCGCGCAAGTTCGAACCCCCCGCCATCACTGGCGCCGAGAGCTGTGGCGCGCTCCGCACGCTCGTCGAGCTGTGGCTCCGCACCGGCGACGAGCGGTTCCTCAAGCCCATCCTGCCGGCGCTCGACTGGTACGAGAAGTCGCAGATCGCCCCGAACGTCTGGGCCCGGTTCTACGAGTTGCAGACCAGCAAGCCGCTCTACTTCGTCAAGGACACCTACGAGCTGACCTACGACGGGAGCAACGTGCCGACGCACTACTCGTTCAGCGGCAACTACGCGCGGAGCACGATCGAGCTCTGCCGGCGGACCTTGGCGGCGGGCCGCGAGGCGACGCTGGCGCAGCGCAGCCCGGCGCGAACGAAGGAGCAGTGGGCCCGGCGTGCGCAGCAGCTCCTGCCGGCGGCGCAGAAGGTGGCCGAGACGCTCGACGCCGAGGGGCGGTGGGTGACGGGCGGGAGGATCGAGATGCAGACGGCGGAGCGGAATCTGCGGGCCATCGCGGCGTACCTGGAGGCGGCGGGCAAGGCGGGCGGCTGAGTACGGGGGGAACGCACCAACTTCGGCGCCGTCCAAAATCGTGCGGCACGGGGAGCGACACCAATGGGCAGTCTGGCTCGCTCGGCGTGCGTGGTGACGTCCTCGTTGCTGTTCGCCCAAGCGGTATGCATGGCGCCGCCGGTGATGGTGACCGGCCAGGCGTTTCGGAGTGACGGGAAGACGCCGTGGGCGGGGGCCAAGGTGGGGCTCTTCGCCGTGCGGGTCAGACCCGACGACCGTAGCGCATTACCCGCCGCCGTGGCCGAAACCCACACCGACCGCCACGGCCGGTTCTCACTCGGGGCGCCGAAGCCTGGCCCGTGGTGGATCCAGGTGCGCGAGGCCGACGAGCCGGTGGTGCACCGGACCATCCGCATCGAAGCCAGCGACGGCGCGGCGCCGCTGCGCGTGGTGCAAGGCACCTGCCGGATCGACGGGCGCGTCACCTGGCGGCCGGGCGGGCCGTCGGTGGCCGGCGCGGAGCTGGATGTCCGCAACACCTGGCCCACGGAGTTGCTGGAGCCGTCCGACGGTGACTGGTGCTGCGACGAGACCGTCCGGCACATCGGCGCCGACGGGCGCTTCAGCTTCGACGGCCTGGAGCCCGGCGACTACCCGGCGGTGTTCGAGGCGCCGGTCGTCGCGCCCTTCGGCACGGTTGCCCAACCCTACTGGAAGCTCACGGCCGAGGGCCAGCGGCTGACGTGCGAGGTGGCGCTTCAGGGGTTCACGATTGAGGGCACGGTGCTGGGCGCCGATGGCCTGCCGGCGGCGCAGGCGAGCGTGGTGCTGATCGCTACCATGGAGCAGTTCGTCGGCATCGCACCAACACCCGCCGACGCACGAGGCGACGCGGTGCCGGCCGACCGGCAACGCAGCATTCGCACTGACGGCCAGGGCAGGTTCAGCTTGCCGCCGGTCGGAGAAGGCTCCTACCGCCTCCGGGCTGCCGACCTCGCGGGCGCTTCGTGGCGCGGGCGGCTGGAGGTGGCCGGTGACGTCGTCTCCCCGCTGAACATCCGCCTGCTGTCCAACGCGCTCGAGGGACGGGTGCTGGAGCCGGACGCCAACACGCCGGTGGCAGGGGTCCAGATCAGTCTCGAAGAGCTCTCGACCTCGTCGCAGGAGGCGCTCCGGTGGGAGATGGAACCCGGTGTGCTCGCGCTCACCGACGCCGGTGGCAGGTTCCGCGTGCCTGCGCTCAGGCCCGGCCGCTACCGCGTCAAAGTGAGCGTGGACACGGGATGGCTGCTCAAGGCGCCCGTTGAGGTCGCCGCGGACGGAATCTCGCGGGTCGAAGTAGCTCTGCCGGCAGGAACGCTGGACGGAGCCATCGTCCGACCGGACGGCTCGCCGGCCAAAGGCGCCAGAGCCAGACTGATGGGTCCGTCCGAGCGCGACGCTACGGCCGGGCCTGATGGCCGATTCCACCTGCCCTGGATGACTGTCGGTCCGTACCGAGTGTGGGTCCGGGAGGGCCAGCATACCCGCTACGGCTCGCTGCAAGTCGGCCCGGCCACCACTGCCGGCGTGCGGCTGGTCATGCCCGCGTTCGATCCGAAGCTGGTCTTGCGGCTGGTGAGGCCCGACGGTAGGCCCGCGGCGAAGGCCAACGTCTCGGGCACTGCCAACGGCACCACCGATGCGGAGGGGCGGATCGAGCAGCGGGTGCCGCCACCCGCCTGGGACGACACGCAGGTGCGCGCCGCCGTGAGCCTGTTAGTGTCCGGGGTCGGCGGGGCGGGACCGGATTGGGTGACCTACCGCGCCGACCGGCCGCGGACCGAGCAGACGCTGCGCCTGACCGCGGGCGGCGCGATCGAGGGCACGGTTCGTGCCACGGGCAGCGGCCAGCCGCTTGGCGGCGTGCTCCTGACGCCGTTCCGGCGTACGGGCGACGCGAAGCTCGACGAGGCATGGGAGCAGCTCTACGGCAACTGGCACTACCGCTTCTACTGGCTCTACCCGGCGCAGTTCTCCCGCGACGGCGACGGACAGTTCCGCATCACCGGCCTGCCGCCGGGGAACTACATGCTGGCGACCCGCCTCGGACAGGCTCACGGCGAGTCGCTGGTCTCCGTCGCGCCGGAGGGACCCACACAGGTGGAACTGACGGCGGCGGAGCCGCCGCGGACCGGCATCGTGCGGGGCCGCGTGCTCCGCCGCGGGCGACCGCTGGCGCGCACGGAGGTAGCACTGTGGTTCGGCTCGTGCTGGCCTTGGCCGATGTGCCCCGATCCTTGGGGCCGGCGGGTGGTGACTGACCGGGACGGCGGGTTCAGCCTGCCGGTGTACGAGCGCGGCGGATGGCGCGTGAACGTGGCCGCAACGCTGCGGCGGGACTGGCAGGTCACGGGGCCGTTGGCTGACTTGGACCAGGAGGAGGTCGAGCTCCCGCCGCTGGAGCTGACGCAGGATACCGCTCCGCGCCCACCTCCCGTTCGAACTCGCCGTAGCTCCCGACCAGGCGCGCCATCTGCCGGACCTCGCAGGTGAGACGCGCCGCCAAGGGCCGGCCGGTCGCGCAGATGGCGACCGAGGCGCTGAACGCCGAGGGGCGGTGGGTGACGGGCGGCAAGGTCGAGATGCAGACGGCGGAGCGGAACCTGCGGGCGATCGCGGCGTTTCTGGAGGCGGCGGGGAAGGCGGGGTGAGGCCCTACCCCTCCGCGCCCAGCTCCCGCTCCAGCTCGCCGTAACTTTCGACCAGTCGCTCCATCTGGCGCACCTCGCCGGTGAGGCGCGCCGCCACAGGCTGGCCGGCGGCGTAGGCGGCGGCGGTCTCGGCGGCTTCCTCAATGGCCTGCCCGAGGGCCATCAGCCGGTCGAACGCGCGCTGCTCCCGCGTCCGGGCGCGCTCGTCGCGCGGGTGGGCGGCGGTCACCTGGCGGAGCAGCACGAGCCGCGGGATGAGCCGCTCGACCTCGGCCAGAGCGGTCTCGGCCGAGGCCGCCAGGGAGCGCAGGTCGGCCTCGCACTCCGGGTCGGCCGGACTGTGGGCCAGCTCGCCGAGCCGCGCCGCATCCTCGTGGGCCGTGGTCTGGATGGCCTCCAGATCCGCATCCACCCGCAGCGCTACCGGCAAGGGCGGGGCCGTCTTGGCTTGCCGCCATCTACGTCGCAGCAGCAGGTGCCCCAGCGCCGCGCCGGCGATCGTGCTGAGCAGCAGGCAGGGCAGTGCCTCGTCCGACCCGCCCATCCGGCCCACCAGGAGCGCAGCCCAAACGAGGTAGGTGATGGACCACGCCAGATGGGATCGCTTGGCGGCCCGGAGCCCGAGCTTGCCCGCCAGCCAGCGGAGCAGCCCGTGGGTGGCCGCGCCCGCCGCGCCGCTGACCAGGGCCGCGAACACGTAATCACCCAGGGTTAGGAAGTTGTTCAGCAGCGACATGAGGAGCATGAACAGCAAGCCGCCGCCGGCCGAAGCCGCGGCAACGCTCCAGACGTCGGAGACCTGCGGCTCAGGGCCGAGCTGGTTGTCGGGTGAGCGGGGGTCCATGGCGGGGGTGTAGCACACCGCGCAGGTGGGAGTCAATGCGGCGGCGGGCAGCGACATCGCGAGGCCGGTCACTCGTCCGCGCTCAGTTCTCGCTCCAACTCGCCATAGCTTTCGACCAGCCGCTCCATCTGCCGCACCTCGCCGGTGAGGCGCGCCGCCACGGGCTGCCCGGCGGCGTAGGCGGCGGCCGTCTCGGCGGCTTCTTCGATGGCCTGCCCCAGCGCCATCAGGCGGTCGAAGGCGCGCTGCTCCCGCGCTCGGGCGCGCTCGTCGCGCGGGTGGGCGGTGGTCACTTGGCGAAGCAGCACCAGGCGCGGGATGAGCCGCTCCACCTCGGCCAGGGCGGTCTCCGCCGACGCCGCGAGGGAGCGCAGGTCGTCGGCCAACTCGCCGCCGGCGCGGTCCGCCGCCAGCTCGCGGAGCCGGGCCAGATCCTCGCGGGCGGTGGCCCGGAGGGCGTCCAGGTCGGCGTGCGTGGCCGGCACGGAGGCCGGCTCGGCCGTCGCGGTCGCCGCGAGCGCGGCACGGCGCTGGTTGCCCGCCAGCAGGCGGTACCCCAACGCACCGCCGAGGAGCACGCTGAGCAGCATCAGTACGACGGAGGTCGCGTCGGCGCCACGGAGGCCGGCCAGGGCCGGCACCAGGGCGACGAAACCCAAGATGCCGATCCAGGCCACCTGGCTGCGGTTGGCAGAGCGGAATCCGAGCTTGCCGGCCAGCCAGCGGAGCAGCCCGTGGGTGGCGGCGCCCGCCGCGCCGGCGATCACGGCCACCATGGCGAACATCGCCAGCGGCGCAAAGCCCTTCGCCACCGACATGAAGAGCATGAAGAGCAGGCCGGTGGCGGCCGAGGCCCCGGCGGCGATCCAGACGTCGGCGACCTGCGGCTCAGGGTCGAGATGGTCGTCGCTGCGACGGGGGGCCATGGCGGGGATCTACCACACCGGGCGACGGGGAGTCAACCAAGCCGAGCACCGGCCGCGACACGGCGCCAGGCTCACGTCTCCGCGGTGTCGCGGGGTTCGTCGGACGGACGGTCCAGGAATTGGCGTGGCGTCAGGATGGCGATCCCGCGGAAGGGATGAAGGTCGAGCAGGTCCTTGTCGCCCGTGACCACGCAGGTGGCGGCTCCGCTCACTGCGAGCGCGAGGAACTTGTCGTCGTCGGCGTCGCGGCAGACACGCACTCGGCATCGAACCTCGACGGCCGTGGCTTCCGTGATCAGCCGGGCCACGAAACCTGCTCGATCCACCTCCGGCACATACCGGTCGAACTTGGGCCGTCTCAGCACGTCCACCAACTCGACAATGGTCTCGGCTGAGACAATGACCTCGCCCGTATCGCAGGCCAGTTCGAACGCTTGGCGCGAGACCGATCGCGCAAGAAGCGCAGCGCTCACAAGGGCGTTCGTGTCAAAGACGTACCGTTGGTCACTCGTCACTCAGCAGCGTCTCCAGGATCTCCGGTGTCAGCCCTCGCTCCGCTGCCTGGCGACCCATGTCATCCATGATCTGACGCAGCGACCGCGTCTCCGGTGCAAAGCCTCGTAACCAAAGGCTTAGCAAGAGACTGAGTTTCCGTTGCACTTCCGGGGACGCCTCGGCGTAAAGCCTCGCGGCTTCGGCATCTAGCGGTATCGTCACTGTGGCCTTTGCCATGGGTGGGCCTTCCAGCCCCCATTATACCCCGCTCGCCAGGAAGCGCGACCGGTGGCCACGGCCAAGCCGGCGGAGGGCTGCGGCTCAGCGTCGAGGTCGTCGTCGGGCGGGCGGGGGGCCATGGCGGGGGTGTAGCACAACGGGCAGGTGGGAGTCAACGAGCGGAGCTCACGTCAGGCGGCGTTGAGGGTTGGTCACCAGCCGCCGTTGTGGGTCCTTCACCAAGCCGCACAATCCACACGGCGACGCTTCCGCCGCCCGGCCCGACCGCCAGACTGCGACCATCAGGAGACCACTCGCAGTCCCACGGATACGGCCAGTCGTTGCCGGGTACTGTGCCTGGGTGTAGCAGCGCCGAGCGATTGTGGCCGTCTGCGTTCGCCACCCAGTCGCGGCGTTCACCGCGGTCCCCGATCTTGACAACCTGGCGGTACACCATCCACTGTCGGTGAGGTGCGTAGCGGACCCCGTCCCACAACTCGTTCGTGGGGGTTATCCGCGACACGCTGAGGTCGGCCAAGCCGGCCAAGCCGTACGTCCACCCGGATTCGATGTGCGGGTCGCGGCCGAACGTGCGGTAGCCGGTCCGTAGCAGAACCCCCTCCTCGCGCGGCAGCCACGCCTCGAATGCCCACCCGGGCCACCGCGCGCGTTGGTGACCGTCGTCGTCGAAGACGGCGCAGTCAAACGCCTCAGCGCCGGACGGGAGGTAGTCCACGTGGTTGAGCCCCCACCATCGCCCGCTCCGCGACGGCCGACGGGTGGCGGGCCAGTCCTGACGCCGGATCAGCCTG
>JACPDV010000210.1 GCA_016183835.1 Armatimonadota bacterium | reverse complement strand
TGCGTGTCGAGCGTCAGGCCCCAGTGGAAGTAGATGCTGGATTCGAGCGGGTTGGGCGCGAGGTCGAAGGGCAGCACCTCCAGGCTGAGCGGCACGGCTTGCACCACCCGGCCCGCTTCCACCAGCTCGATCGCGCCGCGGTAGACGCCGGCCTTGGCGTCGGCCGGCACGTGGACGGTGACCCAGAGCTGGCAGGCAGTGTGGGAGGGGACCGTCACCGGCTGAAGGGTCGCCGCATCCCGGATCGGCAGCGCCGCCGCCGAGCTGTCCTTCTCCTCGGGCGTCGGCTCGGGGCCGGTGATGTCCAGCCACTCCACGCGGCCATCGGAGTGCTGCAGCTTCACCAGGTTGCGCTTGGCCACGGCGTCGATGCGGACCAGGTCAGCATCGCGCAGGAGCAGCTCCGGGGTCAGCAGGTGCTGGCCGTGGTTGATGGGGAACCGCTCGTTGCCGCCCGCCTGGTACCAGACCTTGACCGCACGCACGTCCACCGCAGAGGACGGGATGGCGCCGCCCGGCCCCCGGAGGTCCGTTGCGCGCACCCGGATCGTGGCATCGCCTCTCAGGGCGTAGACGACCAGTGATGCCGGCTCATACTCGCCGCGGCAGGCGCGCAGCGCCAACCCGGTCGCGAGCGCACGGGGCACCTCGGGCATGGGAAGCACCCGGCGGTCGGTGATGGCGGTGGTGGACCAAGCCAGCAGCTCCTGGTTCGGCCGGGCCAGCCGCTGCAGCCGCGCCGCGGTCTCGTCGCCCGTGGTCGCCTCGTTGAGGCTGGTCTCCGCCTCCACCAGCTTTGCCAGCGCCGCCTGCCCGGCGGCCAGGAGCGCGCCGAACTCGCCGGCGCCGACCGGCCGCCGCGCCCGGGCCGCCTCGCGCAGCGGCTGGAGCGACTGCTCCACCGGCTGCAATGCCGCGTCGAGCGCCTTAGCGGCGCTGGCGACGATGCGCGCACGCTTGCGCATCTGGCCTGCCCGGCGGTCGAACGGCTCCAGGCAGTGCGCGGCCAGGTAGCCCACGCACGCATCGTCGAACGTCAGCGCGGCGAAGCGGCTGGTGTCGTGGAAGTTGGCGCGGGTCGGCGACCACGCGCTGAGCTGCAGGCCGCCCGGCTGGCGCTGGCGGCAGACGTTGAACCACCACACCGCTCCCGAACGAGGCGCTCCTCCGAGCGTGGCCAAGGGCAGGCTGATGGTCACGGTCCAGCGGTCGGCGCCTCGCGTCGCCTGCGCGGTCCACTTGCCGTTCCAGGCGATGTCGCCGCGCCCTCGTTCGTCGAACCGGGCGCCGACGGCGTTGGTGGCGAAGTGGAAATAGCCCGCGGCCGGGTTCGGGGCGACGAACACCTCGACGCAGTCATCCGCGAAGACCTCCCCCGCGTCGTCCTGTCTGCATTTGGCGACGAGCTGGTCGAGGTTCGGCTCGAGACACTCGACGACGAACGTGAGGGCGTCACGGCTCAGGAAGGCGGCGGCGCGGGTCTGCACCGCCGCCGGCTTGCCCGGCTCGTCGGCGAAGCCGGTCATGAGCTGTTCGGCGGGCAGTTGGTCCGGCGGGACCACGGCGCCCGTCACGGCCCGGCACACCGGCACCGCGGCGTGGGCGCACGACAGCCCGGCGAGGAGGCACACCAGGGCCGCGAAGCGAGTACGTGCGATCATGTCAGTTCACCCCGTGGGAAGGGCCTACTCCATGTCAGGGTCTCGCCCCACATCGGCGCCGCTGCCGGCCGCTCTCGGGGCGAAGGTCAGCGAGAGATCGTCCACCCACAACACCTTGTCCGTGGTGCCGACCGCGAACCGGACGCTCTTGGCCGAGAGTGCCGGAGTCAGCACCACGCGGTACTCGCGCCACTGGTCGTCCACGGTCACCGTGGCCTCGGCCGGGGTGCCGTCGGCCGCGGCGTCGTAGAGCCCCAGCCACGCGGAGCCCGTGCCCCGGAGCCACGCCTTCAGCACGAAGCCGACGCCCGGGAGGGCCCGGCAGCCGTAGGGCGTGTAGAGGTGCAGCCAGCCCCCCTCCGCGGTGCGCTCGAACCGTGCGCAGACCTCCCCGCCGTGGGCCTGCGCGCGGTCGTGGACCATCGTGAGCACCGCCTTCTCCCCGTTCAGCTCGAAGAAGTCCGGCCTCGTCGCCCCGGCCGGCAGACCCAGCCTCTGCAGCCAGTCGTCGCGCACGGGGCTCTCGTGCTCCAGCCCGCCGTTGTTGAGCAGCTCGCCGGCCAGCTCCGGGGTGACCGTGCGCTCGCTCAGCCTGACCATCCCCACATCGTCATAGTCCGCCGTGCTCCCGGGGAAGGTGCGGAGGACGAAACGGATCTGCCGGCAGGCCTCCGCGGGGAAGCAGACGCCGGCGTGCTGCGCCCATTCCGGCGTCAGGTCGAATGTAGTCACGTAGCCGCCGCCCATGCCCTTGTCGCCGTACTCGTAAGCGAACAGGCTCCCCCGCCCACTGCCCCGCGCCCACACGGACATCCGGAAGCAGAAGCCCGGACCCGCCGGGTAGAACGGCTCGGAGAAGACCTCGGGGTTCTGGGTCCCGCTCCGGATCCGCATGCACATGCTGCCGGAGTGGGCGTCCGCCCCGCGGACCATCTCGATGGCCGCCTCCGCGGTGGCGGGCAGCCCGGCCCAGCCGCCGGGCACCAGGTCGTTCGCCACGGTCCAGCCCTTGTAGGCGTAGACGACGGTGCCGAGCGGGCCGACCGCCTCGAAGCCGCGATTGCTGAGCAGCTCCTCACCCGTCAGGTCCGCCGCCCGGGCGGCCGGGAGCAGCATCAGGCCGCAGACCGCCAGCAGTGCGCCATGAGCTGTCATCAGGTCGACTCCCTGGCGGGCGCGCTGCCTACCGCTCGAACCGCAGGTCGCCCCACAGCGAGGGGTTGCAGAACACCTCCGGCGCCGCGGCGAAGTGCAGCATCTGCGCGTCCCGGCCCGGTTGCTTGTCTGAGTCGTCCACCCCGATCTCGAACCCGATGGTGTAGCCCGGCTCCGGATGAGTGAGCATCAGCTCCGCGAGCGGCACCGCGATCTCCATCGCATAGCCGCCCGGGCGCCTGTTCACCGCGGTCTTCGCCGCCGAGCCGTGCGCCTGACGCGAAGCCGTGTCGTACTCCTGACCCTCCACCCCGAAGTTGTACTGCACGTCGCCGGACCCCAGGGCCGTGAGCCTGTCGTTCAGGGCCGAGAACCACAGCTCGACGCCGTCCTCGTTCCAGGCCATCGCCGGGACCTGGCCGTTGTGCACGTCATCGTCCGTCACGTCCACGGCGAGGTAGAGGTGTTCGTCGTCCCAGGCCGTCCGGAAGGTGTAGGACAGGTCCTCGTCGTGCCTCACCGCGTCGGCCTCAGAGCGGGCGGCGACGATGGCTCTGCCTTCGTACCCCGGCAGCCCCGGCCATTCCGCCAGATCGCCGTCCACTGGGAGGCCGCTCCTCGCGACTGCGAGCCAGGTCGCGCCTCGCCCGCTCGATGCACTCGCGCAGGATGGGCAGGCTGGACCGGTCGCGCCACAGTCGCTCGCAGACGTTCCACCACACCCGGGCGCGGGTGCCGCCAGCCCGCTCCACCGCGCGGAGCAGCTCGGCTCCGTCCGGTGTCTCCGCGAGCGGCGCGTGGCTCAGCTCCTGCCGCTCCCGGACCGCGAGGTGCGCAAAGTCCAGGCCCTCCACACAGACCGGGTACCCCGTCAGCGGCACCGCGACGGTCCCGGACGAAGAGGCCCTCAGTCTGCGCCGCTCGCCCATCATGTCGGTAAGCGCGACCTCCTTGGCCGCCGCGGGCAGCGTGAGCAGCTCGTCCGGGCCGGTGGATTTCCAGAGGTAGGCGAACTCCTTGCCCTTGCGGCGGAAGCGGTAGAGGTAGCCGTTCTTGCCGATGTCTACCATGCCGGCGAATGCCGCTTCCGACAGCCGCGAGGCGAGGACCGCGAACGCCGGATACGCCGGCTTCGGCTCACGGTTGAACTGGACGAGGCCCTCCGTGCAGCAGCCGTGGGCGGTGTCGTAGCCCATGTCCTTGAGGGGGTACTGCAGCATCGGGTTGCCGTTGGCCGCGCCGAGCAGGTACTGGCGCACCGTGAACATGGCCTGATCGTGCAGGGCGGCCGGGTCGCTGGCCGCCGCGAACCAGCCGTACTCGGTGCACCAGACCCGCTTTCGCGGGTAGGCGCCGTTCTGCTTCAGGAGGTCGACGAAGCTGTCCACCGGCTGCGCGGCGCCCTTCATCAGGAAGTCGTCGATGTCCGGCGCGCAGAAGGTGTAGGGGTGCAGGGAGAGGTGGTCGATGCAGTCGCCGGCCAGCGCGTAGAGCCGGGTGTACCACTCGACCACTCCCGGCCCGCCGCCACCCGCGCCGAGCGTGTTGACCGTGCAGCCCGGGTCGGCCGCCTTCGCCGCCCGATAGACGGTGCGGTAGGCCTTGGCGCAGTCCTCGGCGGAGATCGTGCCGTTGAACTCGTTGCCGAGCTCGTAGACCTTGACCTTGCCCCGGTGCCGGGTGACGAACTCGAAGGCTTGCTGGTAGCACTTCTGCTCCAGCTCCTCCGTCCAGCCGGTCTTGCGGATGTCGTCGAGCAGGTACTGCACCACGTACCACAGCACGTACTCACCGTTGCCCTGCGCGTCGAGCCGCTCCCACTCCTCCGGCCCGTTGCACCGCACGTAGCGCGCCCCCATGTCGCGCACCAGCTCGAGGTCCGCCCGGATGTCCTCTTCGCCGAACACCCAGAACTGGTGGTTGATGCCCATGATCGGGCTCAGCACCGCGGGGCGCGGCGGGATCCGAGAGAGGCTGAGGGACTGCGTGTCGATCACCGCGGCCCCGCGTTGGAGCGTGAACCGGGCTTCGAACCACCCCAGCCTGCCGCGCAGGAGGCGCCGAAGGTCTACTCCCACCGTCTGGATGCCGCTCTTGAGCGGGAGCGCGACCGGCTGGCTCGCGGCGAGCGTGGCGCCCCAGAAGTCGCGCAGGTCGTAGGAGAGCCGGTAGTCATCGCCCGGCGGCAGGGCGCAGTCGAGGGTGACCTGCAGGAGCCCGGCCCGCCACGGGCGCGGCAGCCCTTCGACCCGCTTGATCAGCACTGGCCGCAGCGGGAGCAGAACGGTGAAGTGCGCGTCGTTGTTGGCCGTCACGGTCTCGCCGGCTTCGTCTGCCTGCACGTGAGCCGCGAGCTTGTACCACCCCTTCTCATCCTTCGGCGTCGGCAGCGTGCAGGCAAGCGTGCTGCTTGCGCCGGCCGCCGCGGGACCGCCCTGGAGCACGGCGAACTGCCGCCCGCTTTGCCAGCCGCCGATGGTTACGGCGAACGGCGGCGAAGCGGCGGCGCCGGCGTTGTGGACCTCCAGGGTAAGCTTGACGGTGTCGGGCGCGGGCTGCGGCTCGATCCGGATGTCGGACGGGGAGAGCGACAGGTCGTAGCCCGCGGCTTCGGGGAAGTCGCACACCACCTGCGCCTTCGTCCAGTAGATCAGCCCGGCGGTGGACGACGACTCGGCCTGGGTCTTCAGGACCAGCTCCACGTCCTTGCCGGCCAGGAACGTGATGTCCTCGTCGTACTCCCCGCCGGCGCCGGACCGGATGCCCTGGAGCTGGATGTCCTTGAGATAAGTGACCTTGAACGGCTCCTCCGGCAGCACGTAGCCGATGGCCATGTGGTGCATCCAGTTCTGCTTGCCGTGGGCGCTGCAGACGAACCGGATCCGCTCCGCCTGCGGCAGTCGCAGCCTGAACCGGCCGCGGATGGTGGTGGCGACGTCGCCGGTCTGCACGGGCGTGTAGATGGTCCGGGGGTAGACGTGCTTGTCGGTCATCTCCACGTTGTCGCGGTAGTCCGCCAGGCTGACCTGGCGCTGGTCCTTGCCGAAGATGAAGTCGTCCTGCCCGCTCGCCTCCCACTTAGCGTCGCGGGCCATCTCGGTAAGATCGATGACCAGGCGGTTCTCGGCCCTGGCGCCGAGCGGCGCGACGCTCGCCCCGACGCAGAGCACGACCAGCGCCCACGTGCATCTCATCGTTCCGCCTCCCGGCCGCGGCGCGACACCGGCCCATGGCGTGCGCCTGCGGCTCGGGATGCGTGGTTTCCGGTGTTCCGGCGGCACACCTTCCGTGCGCCGTCCGCACGCCCCGGTGCGCGATGCCTCGGCTCCACGTGGGTCGGTCGCTACGGCTGCCAGGTGTACCCGCTCTTCGCGATGTTGGTCACGTTGAAGGCCAAGGCGCCGCTGTTCGTCTTCTGATTGGGCGGGCCGTAGAACACCGCCGTGCCGTTCGCGTCGGTCGTCTGCGAGCTCGATTTGCTGTTGAACGCCCCGCTGAAGTAGCCCGTCACCGTGGCTCCGGACAGCGGCACGCCGTTGGCTTTGACCGTCACGATCGCGTTCGCCTGGTACTTGCCGGGCTTGCCAAGCCACTGCACCGCCGTGGTTGACGTCATCACGTTGGTGGTGATCGTCACCGTGCTGGAGGCACTGCCGGTCGCCCCGTCGTTGTCGGTCACGGTGAGAGTCACGACGTAGCTGCCGCCGGCGGCGTACGTGTGGCTCACCGGGGAACCCGTCCCTGTGCCTCCGTCACCGAAGGTCCAGGCGCAGTCCGCAATCGTGCCGTCCGAGTCCGTCGAGGTGCTGGTGAAGGTGCAGGTGCTGCCGTTCTGTGTGGAGGTGAACGCCGCCGCCGGCGGGTGGTTGCCGGTGATGGTCACCAGGCTCGTGTCCATGGCGGCTGCGCCCCCCGTGTCGGTCGCGACGGCCTGGATGGTGTGTGTCGAGCCGAGCGCAAGGCCGGCCGTGCTCCACAGGGCCTCGTAGCAGGCGCTCGCCTCGTTGTAGACCGCCGCGATCGGCGTGCCGCCGTCAAGGCTCCAGGCCACGGTCAGGTCGCGTGAGGCTGTGGCCCTCATCTTGACCGTCACCGTCGAATCGGCGCCGACGCTGCTGCCGTCAGCCGGGTTGACGATGGTGGCTGTCGGTGCCGCCGCGCTACCGCCCGTCGTGAAGCGGATCGGGCCGCCGCGCGCCGTCGTGTAGGACCCGCCGGTCTTAGGCGAGGCCACCAGTGACCAGTCGCTGACCCAGACGGTGTCCCAGTATCCGCCGTCCTCTGTGTTGGTCAGGCCACCCAGGTTGTTGTGGAAGCTCTCTTCGGTCACGACCAGGACGACATCATGGTTGCCCGCGGGAAGGGAGAAATCGAGCGGGTTGTCCGGCTCCTTCTCGTACCACAGGCTGATGGTCGTCGTGCCGCTGGTCGGGTTGGCATAGCCGTAGTCGGACTGGGTGAGGTCATACGCGATCGGTGCGGTGTCCGCGGGCGGTGTGAAGCCGCTCTGGCCGGTCTTGGCTGTGATGTGGTAGCACCGGTTGGCGCTGATCGGCACCCAGCCGGACGCGTCAGCCACCGCCGGCTCGGTCTTGCCGCCGTAGCACTTGATCGAGCCCTTCTCGTCGGTCAACACGTACCCGAAGTAGACGTATCCGGCGACCCACCCGTCTTTGTAGGACCGGCTGCGCATCACCACCGCCGCGTTGGTGGTGTTGAAGGCCGCATCTTCGGTCTGGTAGTTCCACCAACGTCCGTTGGTCAGAATCGCGCCGTTGGTGGCCATGTCGGCCTCGGCGCCCCACAGGCCGCCGGTCGATGTGCCGGGTTTGCCGGCAAGCTTGAGCTGGTAGCAGAAGTTCGGCTTGAGGTTCCAGCCCTTGATCTCCCCCACCAGCCAGGGATTGCCCGGGCTGGGGTCGTAGCGGAACTGGATCGTGCCGGGTGGCAGCGTCTTCTTGAACAACTGGTCGGCGATGTCGTAGAAGCGCGGCAGCGACGAGGGCCATTGGTCGTTGAAGGCGATCATCGTGACCGTCGGCCAACTGGCGAACCGCCCGCCTGCCGGGCTGCGCCCGCCGCTGCCACAGCCAGCCACCAGTCCAGCCGCGAAGACCATGCCGAGCAGCGTGCGCAGACGCCGTGATGCCGAGTGTCGCATGCGGATTACCCCTTGTGGCGGCCCGACCGCCCCCGGGAACCAGGGCCTGCCCCCGGCCCGATGTCCGCCCCTTCGGGGAGCCGGCTCCGTTTCCTCCAGGCCAACCTGAAACGCGCGAAGTTCCTACTGGTGCAAGCCGCGGGCCGGTGGCCGGCGGCGACCACCGCTGCCGGAGGTACGGCCGCAACGGCGCTGAACCGGACCCGGGCGCCGGAGGCCGTTCCGCCATGCGCCGTTCCTTGCCGCTGCTCGCCTGCGCCATCCTCGCCGCCGCCTCGGCGCAGGACCGCCAGGTCGTTGAGAACGCGTCCGGCGCACTCACTTTCGACCGTGGCGTGCTGGTCGGCGCGCGCAACAAGCTCACCCGCGAGACCTATACCACCGACCGCCGCGCGGACCGGCTGACCGGCCTGCTGCACGGCGCGGAGCAGACGCCCGAGTGGGCCGACGCGGCCGGCTCCGGTCCGGCGAAGCCCGGTGGGATCGCCTTCGAAGCCAAGCTGGGCGAGGGCGACACGCTGTCCACCACGGTGCGCGCCGACACGACGGACGCCGACTTCGTGGTGCGCCAGACGGGCCGCGGCACGGGCGGGCTGTACGCCTGCCAGTGGGGCGCCGCCGGGCTCAGCGACGAACAGGTCAGCCTGATCGTGCCGGCCTGGTCGGGGGTTCGGCTCGGACGCGGCTCGCCGGCGGTGGACACCTACCTGGAATGGCCCAGCGTCTGGGAGGCCCGGCTGGTGATCGCGCAGGGCCGGCAGGGCGGGCTGTGGATCCGCGCCGACGATCCCGACGAGCGCTACAAAGGGCTCTACCTCCGCCATCGCGGCGGCCTGTTCGACCTGGGCCTGCGCACCTGCAACGAGGCGCCGCTCGACGCGCAGCGGAGCGTCGAGTCGGTGGTCTGGCGGATCGGCTTCTACCGCGGCGACTGGCGCGTGCCGGCGCGGCGCTATCGCGACTGGATGGCGCGCACCGCCGGAGCGACCCTCGCGGCGAAGCGCAAGCCAGCCTGGGCCGACGGCATTCGGTCGGTGGTGATTCTGCCCACCGGCCGCGGCGGCAGCCAGAACGAGGCTCGCGCCGTGCTCCAGAAGCTCACCGAGTGGATCACGCCCGGCCGCACGCTGCTCTACACGCCCGACTGGCGGCACGACGGGTACGACCTCAACTACCCCGACTACACCGCCCACGACGGCTACCGCGAGCTGGTCGAGTTCGCTCATCGCCTGGGCTACCGCGTGATGCCGCACACCTGCTACTACGGCGCCAGCCTGGACAACCCGGACTATGAGCGCCTTGAGCCCTACCACCTGCGCGACTTGCGCGGGAACCTGATCACCTATCTCTGGGACTTCGCCGACCCTGCGCCTCGGATCGCCATGCTGCACCCCGGCGCGCGCGCCTGGCGCGAGCTGTACGTCGCCCGCTGCCGGGCGATCGCCGAG
>JACPDV010000209.1 GCA_016183835.1 Armatimonadota bacterium | reverse complement strand
GCCACCGGTCAGCCCCGGATGTCCGGCCCCCCTCCCGGCCTCCTCCCGCTGCGCAGGGGAGGGCGACGGACGCCGACGCGTGGCGCTGGCCGCCGTCGCTCTGCTTCTCCTCACCGCCTGCCAGCCCAAGCCCGCGCCGCCCGCCGCGCCGGCACCGGCCGCCGGGCCGGCGAGAGCAAAGGTCAAGGTCACCGTCTACTCGCCCCACGGCCGCGAGATGCTCGAGCCCTTCGAGAAGCGGTTCGAGGCCGCGCACCCCGACGTCGACGTGGAATGGCTCGACATGGGCTCGCAGGAGGTGCTCGACCGGCTCCGCGCCGAGCGCGCCAACCCGGCCTGCGACATCTGGTGGGGCGCGCCGCACACCATGTTCGCCAAGGCCGCCCGCGACGGGCTCCTGGCGCCCTACAAGCCCACCTGGGCCGGTCACCTCGCCGCCGGCCGCCGCGACGCGACCGACCTCTGGTACGGGCAGTATCTCACCCCCAGCGTGATCGTCTACAACAGCCAGGCTCTGAAGCCCGAGCAGGCGCCGCAGGACTGGGACGATCTGCTGAAGCCCGCCTGGAAGGACAAGATCCTGATCCGCGACCCGCTCGGCAGCGGCACCATGCGCACCTGGATCGCCGCCATGCTCCAGCGCGCCAAGACTCTCGACGACGGCTGGCAGTGGCTCCTTCAGCTCGACGCCAACACCAAGTCCTACCCCGCCAATCCGTCGCTCCTGCACCTCGGGCTGACCAAGCGGCAGGGGCTCGTCAGCGTCTGGGCGCTCCGCGACGTGGAGATCCAGAAGCGGGTCAACAAGTACCCGCTGGCGTACGTCATCCCGCGCTCCGGCTGCCCGGTGGTGACCGACGCCATCGCCCTGGTCAAGAGCGGGCCGCACCCCGAGCCGGCCAAGCTGTTCTATGAGTTCGTGACCAGCGCCGAGCAGCTTCAGTGGGCCGGCGAGCAGTTCGACTGCATGCCGGCGCGCGACGACATCGACCCCGCCGGGCTGCCCGCGCGGATGCCGATAAAGGTGCCCGAGATCAAGCTCGACTGGGACCGCATCGACAAAGAAGGCGATGCCTGGATGACCCACTGGGACCAGCAGATCAAGGGCCGCGGCAAGGCGCGATGAAGCCGCGAGGAGGGGCCTTCGCGCTGCTCCTGCTGGTCGTCGGCGGCGTGCTGCTCTGGCTCATCGCCGAGCCTGCGTTGCAGCTCCTGGTGGGGAGCTTCCTCGACGCGCACGGCGTGACCCTCGCAGGCTGGCGGGCGTTCTGCCTCCGAGGCGCTGCGCAACTCGCTGGTGATCTCGGTCGGGAGCGTGGTCTTGGCGGCGCTGATCGGCGTGCCGCTGGCGTTCTGCTTCCAGCGCTACGAGTTCCCCGGACGACGGCTGTTCGCCGCGCTGGCCACGGTGCCGGTCCTCCTCCCGCCCCTGGTGGGCGTGGTGGCGTTCTTCTTCCTCTACTCCGATGTCGGTGTGATCACCCGCGCGGCGCAGGCACTGCTCCGACTGGACGAGGCGCCGTGGCGCTTCCGCGGCGTCGGCGCGGTGCTGGTGGTCCACGCCTACTCCATGTACGTCTACTTCTACGTCTTCGTCTCGGCCGGTCTGGCGCGGCTCGACGAGGCGCAGGAGGAGGCCGCCGCCACGCTCGGCGCGGGACCCGTGCGCAAGCTTATCACCGTCACGCTGCCGCTGCTCGCCCCGGCGCTGGTGGGCGCCGCGCTGCTGGTCTTCATGATGAGCATGGCCAGCTTCACCGCGCCGTACGTGATCGGCGAGGTGCGCGTGCTGACCACGCAGCTCCTGGTTTCGCGGCAGGCGGAGCAGCTCACGCTGATGCGGGCGGAGACGGTGGTGCTCACCGGCGCCTGCCTCGTGTTCCTCTTCACCCTGCGGCGGCTGGAGGGCCGCGGGCGCTACGTGGGCGGTAGCAAGGGCGCGGGTGGGCGGCGGACGGTGATCCGCGCCGGCTGGCTGCGCTGGCTGGCGGCCGGCCTGGGCGTGGTGGCGGTGCTGATCCTGCTCCTGCCGCACGCCATGCTGGTGCTGATCGGCTTCGCCGCCGACGCGAGCTGGACCACGCAGATCCTGCCGCCGGTGTACACGCTGGCGAACTACGGCAAGGTGCTGGCCGACCCGGCGGGCCGGGTGCCGCTGGGCAACAGCCTGCGCATGGCCGGGCTGGCGACGGCGGCGAACCTGCTCTGGGCGCTGCCGGCGGCCTATCTGCTCGGCCGCTGCCGGTTCCGCGGGCGCGGGCTGCTGGAGGGGCTGGCGATGCTGCCCTGGGCGATCCCCGGCACGGTGATCGCCCTCGGCCTGGCCGAGCTGTTCTCGGTCCATCGGCCGTGGTGCGGGCGGTGGGTGTGGATCGGCACGCCGGTGATCCTGCCGATCGCCTGGTTCGTGCGCAACGTGCCGGTGGCGTACCGGGCCACGCAGGCGTCGCTGGCGCAGGTGGACGGGGCGCTGGAGGAGGCGGCGGCGACGCTGGGCGCGGGCCCGGTGCGGAGCTTCGGCACGGTGGTCCTGCCGCTGGTGCTGCCCGGCGCACTGGCCGGGGCGATGCTGGCCTGGATCGCGGCGATGGGCGAATTCGTGGCCTCGGTGGTGCTCTACACCAACGCCAACCGGCCGATCGCCATCGAGATCTGGAACCAGTTGCGCAATGCCTATTTTGGACGCGCCGCGGCGCTGGGAGTCATACTAACAGTGGTGGTGGCGGTGGTGCTTGCGGGCTCGGGGGTCGTGGGCAGGCGTGACACGGCGATCGGCGGAGGGGGGTAGGGCTCGGGCTGCGTGGGTATCATCGAGGGCAACACCGGAAGGGGAGAGCGGCCATGGAGGCCGGACCGCTGACGGTGGTTGTGACGTTGGATCGGCGGAGCGGTGGCTGGCGGGCGTGGGCTCCTGAGTACCCTGGCTGTTGCAGCTCCGGGGGCGCGTTTGCCGACGTCCTGTGGGCCATCCAGGAGGCGGTGGATCTGCCGGCGGCGATGGACGACGACTGGCAGCCGCCGAACCGCCTGGTGGTACAGCTCGGGCTTGGCTCATCCGGTCTGCGAGGGCCGGCCGAGGGTCAGCTCGAGCCGCGGCTCACGGTCGATCCCGAGGTGCTGGACGGCCAGCTCTGCGTGCGTCACAACCCCGTGGCTGTGGCAGACGTGCTGCAACGCCTGGCCACCGGCGCCGGCCCGGACGAACTGCTGCGCGAGTTCCCCGGGCTCGAGCCGGCGGACGTGCGGGCCTGCCTGATCTACGCGGCGCTCCTGGCCGAGTCGGCCTGGCCGGTGGAGGAGCCGCCGCCGCTCGAGACGGACGACGAGCCCGAGGAGTGGCTGGTCCGCATTCGCCGCCGCGCGGACTCGCTGTGGGAGGCCACCTGCGAGGCGCTGCCCGGCTGGCGCATCGTGGCCGACAACCCGGACATCGTGCTCGCCGGCCTGCGCGACGCCGAGGCGATCCAAGCGCAGTGGGCCGCGCGCGGCGGCGACGCGCCGCGGGCTTGACACTCGCCCCGGCGGCCACTACCCTCCCCCCACCCGAGGTGCCCCATGCGCCGTCTCCTCCCGCTCGTTTCGCTCGCCCTCAGCGCCTGCCACGCCGCCGCGCCCGACGCCGAGTGGGGGCCCGGCTTCAAGCGGGCCGAGCCGCTCGCGGTCCGCTCGGTGACGGCCACCCGCGACGAGGTACCGCGCTACGCGCGGCAGGAGCTGACCATCGACCTCGCCGGCACCTGGGACAACCCTTTCGATCCCGACGACATCGACCTCTCGGCCACCTTCCACTCGCCGTCCGGCGCCGCCCTCACCCTGCCCGGCTTCCTCTCCCGGCCCTACGCGCGCGAGCGGCAGGGGCAGGCGGAGCGGCTCAAGCCCGCCGGGCCGCCGGTGTGGCTCGTCCGCTTCGCGCCGGCCGAGGTGGGTGAGTACAGTTACACGGTCACCGCCCGGGATCGCAGCGGGGCCGTCACCAGCCCGGCCGGCCGGTTTCGCAGCGTGGCCGGCGCCTCCGGCGGTTACGTTCGCATCAGCCGTGACGACCCCCGCTACTTCGCCCTCGACGACGGCAGAGGCTGGTTCGCCATCGGCGCCAACGTCTGCTGGCCGCGCGCCGGCGGCACTTACGACTACGACGACTGGTTCGCCGGCTACGCCGCCGCCGGGGGCAACTACGCCCGCCTCTGGATCGGCCCGTTCGACGTGCTCACCCTCGAGAAGACCGCCCAGCCCAACCGCGACGACACCGGCCTCGGACGCTACGACCTGGCCGATGCCTGGCGTCTCGACTACGTCACCGAGCTGGCCGAGCGCCTCGGCATCCGGCTCATGTTCTGCATCGACTCCTTCAACTCCCTCCGCAGTCACCCCGACTACAACACCTGGCACCTCAACCCCTACAACGCCGCCAACGGCGGGCCGCTCGCCAAGCCCGAGGAGTTCTTCACCAACGAGACCGCGCGCAAGACCTTCCGGCACCGCCTGCGTTACCTCGCCGCGCGCTGGGGATACTCCACCAGCCTGCTCTCGTGGGAGTTCTGGAACGAGGTGGACATCATCGACAAGTACGTCAGCCCCGAGGTCGCCGCCTGGCACCAGGAGATGAGCCGCTACCTCCGCGCCACCGACCCGTGGAAGCACCTCCAGACCACCAGCTACGCCCGGTCCGAGGGCGACCCGGCGGTGGACGGGCTGCCCGAGATGGACTACGTGCAGACCCACCGCTACGGCGCCCGCGACATCGCCGCCGGGCTGGCGGACTGGTCTCAGCGCAAGGCCCGCTTCGGCAAGCCGCACTACGTCGGCGAGTTCGGCCTCTCGGGCGGCGGCAGCGAGGCCAAGGTTGATCCCGCCGGCGTCAGCCTCCACAACGGGCTCTGGGCCACGGTCATGAGCGGCGACGCCGGCACCGGCATGCTCTGGTGGTGGGACAACTACATCCATCCCCTCAACCTCTACCACCACTTCGCCGCGCTGCACGCCTACCTGGACGGCGTCGACTTCCCGCGCGAGCACTTCAGGCCGCTGGCCGCGGCCGCCGTCGAGTGGGAGCAGAAGCCCGCCGCGCCGAGCCGGGTCGACCTCGAGCTGAGCAACGGCGTCTCCTCGTGGTCGGCCTCACCCGCCAACCAGCCCAACACCTTCGTCTGCGGGCGCGACGGCAAGGTGCAGGGGCTCGAGCGGCTGTCGTATGTGATGCACGGCGTGCGCAACCACAAGGACAAGCACAATCCGGCCACCTTCGAGCTCGACTGCGGCGCGGAGACCGAGTTCACCGTGGTGGTGCGCGCCGTCTCCGGCCACGGCGGCGCCGCGCTGAAGGTCACGCTCGACGGGGCGACGGTCCTGGAGAAGGACTTCGCCGACCCGGACGACACGCAGGACACGACCACCCTGGCGAAGTACGACGGCAGCTACACGGTGGCTGTCCCGGCGGGGAAGCACACGGTGGTGGTGGAGAACACGGGCCGGGACTGGTTCATGGCGGACTACGTGGTGCGGCGCTACGTGGAGGACTGGCAGCCGCGGCTGCGGGCGTTGGCGCTGGCGGGCGACCGGCTCGTCCTGGCCTGGGTGCAGCACCGCGACCACACCTGGTCCAAACTGGCCGAAGGCCCGAAGCCGGAGGCGGTGGCGGGCACGCGACTGCGGCTGCCCGGGCTGGCCGGCCGGTGGCGGGCCGAGCGGTGGGACACGAACCGCGGGGTGAAGCTGGCCGAGGAGACGGTGACGGCGGCCGGCGGCGCGGTCACCGTCAAGCTGCCGGATATCACGGAGGACGGGGCGGTGAAGCTGGTCCACCTTCCCTGAACGCCGATGGCCCGGGCCGGCAGGGGCGACCGGCCGGTCGCCCCTACACGCGGCGCCTTGGCGTTGTAGACACCCGGCGATGGCGTCTTCAGGGAGCTGGCGCGGCGGTGCTGGCGGCCAGTGACGCCTCCACCGTGACGAAGGTCTCGACCGGTTGGCGGGCCTCGCCGTCGTAAGTCGTGGAGCTGATCCTGCCCAGGCCGCGCAGCACCGCGACATGGCCAGGCTCGAGGAGCAGCCGGGCGGTGACCGTCCGCTTGGCCAGCACGCCGAAGCCGGAGTCGCGCGCATCCCTCACTTGCACCCACTGCTCCAGCTCGACCTCGGCCACGAGCAGGATCCGCCCGTCCGGCTGCACGGTGGGCGTAGCGCGGAGCGTCTGCGCCGGTCCCTGGCCAGCGCCCGCGAAGTCGTTGTCCGCCGCGCCCATGGCGCCGCCGGCGGCCGCGACCCTCTCATCGGTGAGGGCCACCCGCTCGGCGACGTGGATGTTCCCGGTGGTGCCGCTGAAGGTGACCAGGCTCGGCTTGGCGACCACCCGCACAGCGCCCTTGTCGGCCAGTTCCTTGAGCGCCGCGGGAAGGTCTTTCGCCTCGCCCAGGGCCTTCCACTCCGGTGTGTCGGCCGGCACGTCGTAGACCGCGAAGTCGAGCCGCACCGGCTGGCGCGCTTCGCCGCCGGGCTGGTTGGCGGGCGCCGGCACTGTGGCCTTCGGCTGGCGCACCTCCGCCGATGCGGGCAGCCGGGACGTGGCGTTGCCGTGAAGAACCGGCCCTCCCTGCGTGCCGAAGCCTCCACCCGCCGCCGCCGCGGGCCGCGCAGGCACGTTCCGGGCCGTTGCGGCGTCCATCAGCACCACCGCCAGCGACGGCTGGTCGGGCTGCACTCTTAGCGCCTCGTCCGACTGAGCGGCGCGGTGAGGGTGCACACCGTCTTGACCACCGACGGCTTGCCGACCATCGCCCCGGTGCCTTCGTCGAGCCGGCCGCCCACGACCGCCTTGCGCGTCATCTCCACGGTCACATCGTTGCCCTCCCGCCCGACGTGCAGGATGATCTGGTAACCATCGCGGTCGACCAGCTCGATGCGGCGGTAGAGACCCCCGTCCTGCGGCTCCAGGTAGGCCCGCGGCCCGCCATCGGAGAGGTTCAGCTCGAAGGCCCTCTCCTCCCCCAGGCCAAGGTCGGCGCCGTCCGTGCGGAGCGCCAACGGCAGCCGCGCCGCGCGCGACCAGGCATTGAGAGCCTGGTACTGGCGCGTCGCCGTTTCCAGCCCGAACACGTCGGTGTCGCGCGGCACGTCGCGGAGGGTGTCCTGCTCTCCAGACGCGGCGGGCTGCGGCTCCCGCGCCGGCGCGGCGGGATCGTGCGGCACGTCACGGAAGAGGGGCGGCCGGGCCGGTACGGTGACCGTTGTTTCGGACGTCATCGGGGCCATGGGATCATGGGGCACGTCCGGAAACACCAGGCTTAGGCTGCGCGCGTCGCGCGTAGGCACTCGGCTCAACCACTGTGCCTCGGCGGGCGTGGTCCAGAACAGCAGCACCCCACTGGTGTTGAGCTGCAAGTGGGCCGGCCCGCCGCGGATGCTCAGCAGCGCGGAGACGCGCCCGGGGATCAGCGCCACGTCGGCGCGGATGGCGCGCTCCGCCGGTGCCGCGTCCGGTTTTCCCGTCGCCGCGGTCGCCGCCGGCGCCGGCTCGGACATGCCGGGCTTGGTCGCCGTCGGTGGGGCAGCCGGCTTCTCCGCACTCGGAGCCCTGGCCGGCTTAGCCGGCGTAGCGGCCGGCTCCGGCGCCGTGTCGGTCGCGCCCTCCGTCGTGGCGGGCGCCGCCGGCTTCACGTCGTCTGCCGCCGCCCGGCCGGCCGAGAGCCCCACGCACACGGCCGCCACCAACGCGGCCAACCAGCCCACATTCCGCCATCGCCTGGTCATCGTGTTCTCCCTTTACAGCCCCGGCCCCGGCCTTGCCGTCGCTACCTGCGCCGTCGCGGGGCGGATCTCGGTGATCATCGTCGGCCGCGGCGCCGCGGACCGGGCGTCGAGCGCCTCCACCACCCGCTCCGGCACCTTCACTGGCGCCTCCGCCGGCTTCGGCGCCGCCGGGCGGTCGCGGTAGACGACCCGCGTGATCACCCGCGGCCTCGGCGCCGGGAGCCAGCGGGTCACGACCCGCTCGCGCACCACCGGCACCCGGCGCTCCACCACTCGCTCCACCACCTGCGGCACCGTCACCACCTGCGGCACCGTCACCTCGCGCGGCCACAGCCAGCGTCCCGCCGACAGCCCCGCGGCAAACAACGCGACACACAGCGCCCCGGCCAAGGGCAGCCAGCCGAGCCGGCCACGCGCCGGCGCCGTGCTCACCGCCGCCAGCACCCTCGCCGTGACCGGCCCGAGGTCCGCGCCGGGAGCTGCCACGGTGCGGCGGACGAGCGCCGCGGTCTGCTCCAGCCGTCGCAGGTGCGCATCGCACGCGGGACAGCCGGCCAAGTGCAGGTCCAGCTCGGCGCGGTCGGCGCGTGCCCCGTCGCACAGCTCGTGCATCCGGCGCCGGGCGCTCTGGCAGTTCATGGCTCAGTCCTCCTCAAGCTGGTCGGCCAGGGCCGTGGCGAGCTTCTCCCGCGCCCGGTGCAGGTGCGACTTCGCCGCGCCCACCGAGCAGCCGAGGGCCTGCGCGGTGGCCGCCAGGTCGAGCCCGTCGAGATGAAACAGCGTGACCGCCAGCCGCTGCTGGAGCGGGAGCCCGCGGATGGCGCCGCGCACGCGCGCCTGCAGCTCCGCCGCCTCGGCCTGCTGGTGCGGCCCGCGCCGCGGCTCGAGCGGCTCCGGCGGCTCGGGCTCGGGCTCACGCCGCCGGCGCAGCCGGGCGGTGGCGCAGTTGACCGTGATCCGCCGGATCCAGCCGCCGAACCCGTAATCCGGGTCGCACCGCGCCCCGGCGCGCCAGGCCCGCACGACCGCGTAGGCCAGCCGGTAGACCGTCTCGCGGTAGAGGTGCACGAGCTCGGCGAACGCGCCGGCATCGCCGTTCCTCCAGCGCCGCACCAGCTCCTGGTCGAGGGTGGACATGCGCACGAAGCTCGCGTCCATGTCGGTCACCAGGGGCTATACTCCCGGGCCGCGCGAAAGGATTACCACCGCCCCCACTCTACCGCATCCGAGGGTGGGAGGAACCGCCGTCCGGCGGGCCAATCGGCCGGGGCGGAGAACCGAGATGCTGCGGAAGATCCTGGGCGTGCTGGTGGTGGGGGGCGCGATGGTGCTCGCGGGCTCGTGCGTGGCGGTCGTTGTCGTGCCGGCTGCGCCGGTGGCGCTGAACCTACCGACCGAGCCGCCGCCGGGCGCCGTGGTCCTGCTCGCGGGCAAGGCCGAGGACATGCATAAGAGCTTCTACACCCGCGGCAGCCGGAGCCCGTGCGGCTGGAAAGTGGACGCCGACGGGGTGGCCGCGCCGGACGGGAACGACATCACCAGCGTGGCGGAGTTCGGCGACTGCTTCCTGCACGCGGAGTTCTGGTGCCCGGCCGACGCCGCGGGCAACGCCATCGGCCACGGCAACAGCGGGATCGGCTTCATGGGGCGCTACGAAGTGCAGATCATGAACAGCTTCGGCCACGCGGCGGCGGCGGATCAGTGCGCCGCGTTCTACAGCCAGAAGGCGCCCAAGCTCATTGCCAGCCGGAAGCCGGGCGAGTGGCAGACCTACGACATCATCTTCCGCGCGCCGCGATTCGACGCCGACGGCAAGCTGACCGAGCGCGCCCGGGCGACGGTGATCCAGAACGGCCTGATCGTGCAGAACAACGAGGAGTTCCTGGGGCCGACGGGGATCCAGTACGGCGACTTCCACGGCGAGGTGGCCACGGGGCCGATCGTGATCCAGGGCAACCACGACCCGGTGAAGTACCGGAACATCTGGCTGGTGGCGATGTAGGGCGGATCAGGCGGCCTGCGCTTGCCTCGCGTCGATGGTAATGGTCTCCACCGCTTCACCGGGGACGCCACGCTCGACCCGGAGCACGATGGCGGTGTCGAGTTGGCGCGACAGCTCGAGCAGCGCGGCGGCGGGCGGGTCTTGGTCGCCCTCTTCCAAGTCGGCCAAGCCGTCAGAGTCCAGGCCGAGCCGCTCGGCAAGCTGGTCGAACTCCAGGCCGTGGTCGATGCGGTAGGTGATCAGCCAGATCCCGAGGGCGCGGCCCACGGCGCATGCTTCCCAAGAGGCGCGGGCCTCGGGGTCGGCCAGGTCCTCCCGCATGAACTCCTCGTAGGTCTTGCTACCCATCCTCTTCCTCCTCGGCTGGCAGCCGAGCCAGGCGATCAAGCGCCGCGGTGACCGCGCGCCCGAAGCCGCGCGGATCAGCCATGGCCTCCGGACCGATCGCGGCCACCACGATCCGCCTGCCGCGGCGCCGATAGAACGCGCGCCAGCGACTGCGGCCGGCACGGGGCCGCAACTCGCGCAGCCCCGGCGCGATCCGAACCGCGCTGCTGTGAGGGAAGGCCAGAGCATCGGCCACTGCTCTCAGCTTCCCAGCGCCGCCCCCATGGCTTGACGGTCCGAGGGTGGCAACGCACGAATCTCGCCAAGCGCTTCGTCCAGGACCGTGACCGTCAAGCTCATTGTACCACCTCTGAGTGGCTTGCCCCTCCGGCTCCGTCAAGGGTAGTCCTGCCGGTCAGCACGTCTGGGAACGCGCTCGTCAGGCTCGGGTGTCGTGTCAAAGCGCACGACGGCGATCTTATCGCGCCCCTCGATCATCGCCTTCCACAAGCGCTTTCGCCCGTCCATGATCCAGCCTTCCGCCGCCAGGATGACGGGGTAGGCCAGGTCGGCGTCGAGGATCGCCCGCACCATTTCGCCGAACTCTCTGACGGTCAACCCGTCCGGTCCGAACCAGCATCTGGAGTCGAAGTGCGCCGCGAACTCCTGGAGCGGCACCTCCACGACCGGCAGGCGAGCCGCGAGCCCCCAGAGTCGCTCGACAACCCAGTAGCGCTCCTCCTGATCGTCGCCGCAGACCACCCTCTGTTGCCCCATCGGCCCTCTCCCCGTCATTCCCCCTTCGCCCCCGTCATCGCCAAGAGCGCCACCGGCCCCCGCCTCGCCTCCCCGTACTCCAGACCCACGCTCGCGATCGCTACCTCCGGCCGAGGATTGTTCCACTGCTGCACGTACGCCACCGCCTGGCTGCCGTCGCCGTACGGCCGCGTCCAGCCGATCTGCGCGCCGGGCAGCGGCTGCGGCGTCGGCTGCCGATAGTCGTCGATGTCCACTTCCGCGATCACCGGCACCGTCGCGGTCTGCCCGTCGGCGTAGTGCACCACGTAGCGCGCCATCTCGTACGGCTTGTTCTCCCGCCGCTCGCGCGGGTCCCGCCGCTGGTCCAGCCGCGCCGCCTGGAGGAAGAACAGCGCGTCCAGCTTCTTCCCCACCGGGATCCCCGCGACCCGCTCCGGCAGGTTGCCCGGCACGCCGCGGGCGCCCAGCATCACGCAGTTGGGCACCGGCGAGGTGGGGAAGTCGTAGACCTCGAACGGCACGCCGCCGAAGGTCTGCCGCCCCGTAGGCAGCGCCGCGAAGCTGTGCGCCGCGTCGCCGAACCAGCCCTTCTCGTTGCGGAACTGGTTGCATTGCTTGGCGATGTCCACCGGCTCGTAGGCCAGCCGCGCACCGGCGATGATGGTCTTCCCGCCGCTGAACGGCGCCGCCAGGTTGCGCAGCAGCGCCGCCAGGATCGCGCGCTTCTTGGTCGCGTTGACCGGCACCGTCTCGCGCTCCTTGAAGTTCAGGTTGCAGAGCAGCAGCCCGCCCTTGCCGCGCGGGTAGTCGACGATGGCGCCGACGTTGAGCAGCGGCTTCACGCGCTGCCGGAAGTCCGCCGGGCGTTGCGCGTGGAGCCACAGGTTGTCCACCCCCACCACGTCGCCCTTGCCCGCCACCACCTGCCACTTGCTCAGCGCCACCGTGAGCGACTGCCCGCGCCGCGGCGGCTGCAGCGCGAAGGTCTGCAGCTCGTTGTTCGGCTGCGTGGCGAACGTGGCAGTGTCTTTCCCGTCGAAGGTGATCCGCACCTCGGTGACCAGGTGGTAGAAGGCGTTGCCGATCCAGTCGAGCTGCTCGATGGTCTCCGGCCGCGGCAGCTCCAGCGTGAAGACCGGCGGCTTCTCGCTCGGCTTCTCGAACGAGAAGATGTACTTCCAGGCGTCGGCCGAGACCATGCCGTTCACCATGTTGAGGAAGTAGTCGCTGGGGTACTTCGCGAACGGCGCCACGTCGTCCAGGTCCAGCACGTACGAGAACTCGTCGTCGGCCACGTACTCGTCGCTGGTCCAGCCGAAGATCCGCTCGCCGGACAGCATCACGACGTCGCCCGTGGAGAGCCCGGCCGTGAGCGGATGCCGCGGCACCGCGAGCTGCACCCGCTCCCGGCGGAAGGGCCGGATCAGGTGCTCGCAGCCCACCAGCTTGTTGAAGTCGGCCAGCCCGTCGGGCGCCAGGCCGAGGAGCACCAGGTAGCCGCCGCGGGCATTGAACGCGTCCACCTGCGCCTTGGCGGCCGCAAGCTGGCGGAGGTGTTCGGGCGTGGCGGTGACCACGAGCAGCTTCACGTTTGGGCCGCCGAGCGCCGCGACCGGCGACTCCACCGCCGTGGAGCGCAGGCCGATGCCGTCCAGCACGCCCGGCAGGAGCGGATTCCCGGCCAGGCAGGCGGCGGCCGGGCGGACCTCCACCCGGTAGCTCGCGGCGCAGTCGAGCAGGTTGGCCAGCAGCCGGCGGGCGACGGCGTTGGCCCCGACGGCCGCGCCCACTCTGAGCTGGCTGCAGAGGATCACGCCCTTGCCGCAGGGCACCTCGAGCAGCGCGCTGTTCGCCAGCCGCGGGCCGCACTGCACGAGTGAGCGCGCGCCGCGGGTCGGCTTGCGGTACGCGTTGTCATACACCAGTCCGCCGGGCGACCAGGTGAAGAAGTCCTTCTGCGCCAGCCCGGCCAGAAGGGGGTGGCCCAGGTCCTCGGCGAAGGCGATGGAGCCGTCGGACCCAGTGGTCTCCGCGTCAGCCGGCAGGCCCTGGTAGCGCAGCGGCTCGGCCTGCTCGAGCACCACCACGGCGCGGCCCTCGGAGGCCCACGCCGACAGGGCGCTCGAGGTGGCGGCCCGCACGTCCAGCGCGTGGCGGCCCACCAGCAGCACCCTCGCGCCCGCCGGCAGATCCGCCAACGACGTGACCGCGGCGAAGGACCTGCCGATCGCCTTGAGATAGGCCGCCGCGCCCCCGTCGGGGTCGAACACCGCCAGCGCCGGCGAGGCGTTCGCCGCCGGCTTCGGCCCCGCCGGACCGGCCGGCGCCGGGAGGATGGAGACCGCCTTGCGATCGAGGAACGCCTCGGCGCCGCGCTGGCTGAGCCGCAGCCGCAGCTCCGCCTCGGTCCGTTGGGCCGCGGCCGGGAGCGGCAGTGTGAGGGACAGCTCCTCCCGCTCGCCCGGGGTGATGGTATGGGTGGAGGTGTCGCCCGCCAGCCTCTTCTCGCCCACGCTGAGCGACCAGGTGAAGGTGATGGGATCGGCGAAGCGCGTGTCGTTGAAGATGGCCAGTTTGCGCGGCACCCTGGCGCCGGCGGGGAACGACCAGTCCCACTCGCGGCAGAACACCGCCAGCGGCGAGAAGCTGGTGTACTGGTCCACCCCCGGCTCGCGCCCGCCCCAGAAGTGGAACGCGCCGTAGCCGGCCCAGCGGTAGCCCTGGCCCAGCATGGCGTAGAGCAGGGCGATGCTGGACCGGGTCTGCGCCTTGCCGAGGAACGCCTCTTCGCCGCCGAACAGCGCGTAGTCGGCGGGGTTGATGCCGTTGGCGTAGAAGTCCTCGCCGATGAACCGCGGGCGCTGCTGGTCCCACTCCCACCGCCCCCGCCCGCCGCCCTTGGTGTTCGGCTGATAGGCGAGCTCCGGATAGGCGGTGCTGGACGGCTCGAAAACGTAGTGATCGCCGTGGACCGGCAGCGTGTTGGCCTTGCACGCGCCGCCGCCGTCCACCATCCGCGGCCGGGTGGGATCGACCTGACCCACGGCGTCCGAGACCTTGGTCACCTCGGCCTCGAAGCGGTCCATCAGCCCGCCCCAGAGGTTGATGCAGTTGATGTAGAGGAACTCGTTCTCCATCGACCAGATCATGATCGAAGGGTGGTTGCGCTCGCCGCGGATCTGCGCGGTGAGCTGCTCGCGCCAGTGCTGGAGCAGGTTCATCTTCAGGTCGCTGCCGTGGAGCTTCTGCAGCGCCTGGTCCTGCTCGATGGGCATGTAGCCGATGGCCTCGCCGTCGAGCATCCCGCTCCGGCGCACCACCACGCCGTGGCGGTCGAACCAGTCCAGCGCCTCGCTGGGATTCATGCCCTGCCAGCTCACGCCCCAGAAGCGCATCATCTGCTGGTGGCTCTGGCGATAGCGCGTGAGAAACTCGTCCGGCGTGGCGCCCTCCTGGATGTCGGCCCAGCCGTGCCAGACGAGCCCGTTGAGCGTGAACTGGTTGCCGCGGATGCCCCACTCGCGGAAGCCGAAGGTCTGCTCGGCCACGTCGGCCGGCTGCCCGGCGAGCGTGACCGTGGTGCGGAGGCGGTAAAGGTGCGGGTCGTCGGGCCACCAGAGCTGCGGCTGCGGCCACTCGCGCGACAGCTCGACCGTGCTCTCGCCCGCCGCCGCCTCGAACGCCACCGGCTGGAACCGCTGCGCCACCTCGCCCGTACCATCGTCCACCGCCGCCCACTCCAGGCTGCCGCGGACCGGCGCGGCGCCGGGGTTGCGGAGCGTGACCGTGACTGCCAGCTTCTGCTCGGCCACCGACGGCCGGCAGAAGGCGTCGGCCACGTAGACGCTTCCGCAGCTCGTCAGCGTGGGCGTGGCGAGGATGCCGGACTCGAAGTGGTTCCACACCGGGTAGGCCAGGTCCTGGAAGCCCTGGTGTGAGAAGTCGAGGGGCAGGTTCCAGCGCCGGCGGAGCTTCATCGGGTCGTCGGGGTTGGACGAGAAGGCGTACCACGCATCGCGGATGCCCACCACCAGCTCGTTGACCCCGGCCTTGGCGGCAAGGCTGAGGTCCACGCTGAAGCGGCAGAAGGGGTTCGGCTCGAAGCCGCACAGCCGGCCGTTGAGGTAAACGGTGGTGTTGAGGCTGTTCTGCGGGAAGGTGAGGCAGCGCCCGCGGCCGGCGAGCGCGGCGGGCAGCTCGAAGCGGGTGCGGTACCAGAGGCGGTGGGCGAAGAGGAGGTCCGGCCGGACGGTGTTCTTGTCGCTCGGCACCTGGATCGCGGTCCAGAAGGGGTGCTCCGGGAGCGCGCCGATGGGCTCGTCCACCCTGATCGGAAGCTGCTCGTCGTCGCGGGCCACTTCCCAGGCGCCGTTGAGTGCGAGGCTGCTGCGCGCGCCCGGCGCGGCCGGAGCCGCGAGGCGGAAGACGTGCTCGGCGGCTTGCCGGTCGGCGTCGGTGCGGTACTCCTCGTCCGGCTTGTGCGGGCCGTTCGGGTGGAACGCGCCGAGGTGGAAGAGGACCGCGTCGCTGGCATAGAGGATCCGCGCCGGCTTGCCATCCTTGTCCTTGGTGTGCGGCAGGCGGATGTCGAGCTGATGCGGTCCGGCGGCGAGCTGCTGCCGGCCCAGCTTGAGCCAGGCGACCTCGTTCCAGGTCTGCAGCTCCATCGGATCGGTGGTCAGCTCGTCCGGCCCGGAGCGCCGCCACTCGCCCTGGTCGATGCGCCAGTCGAAGGGCGAACGGACGAACTCGTAGCCGAGGCGGTTCCAGACCTCGTACTCGCCGGCCCGGGGCAGCTCCACCTTGTAGCTGAGGAGGTAGCCGTCGGCGGGGAGGGTGGCCTCGACCTTGTCGGCCTCGACGCCCACCTGGCACCAGGTGCCGCCGGAGAGGAACTCGGCGCGCCCCCAGCCGGCGGGTTTCAGCTCCACGGTACTGGCGGCGGCCTGCTCGGACTCGAGCCAGACGTAGTCGGCGGCATGCAGAGTGCTAACGGCCAGGAGGACGGCGAGGAGGCAAAGGGTGGCTCGCATGGGGCGCTCCTTGGCCCGGGCATTCGCCGTGCCGGCCCCCGAACCTGCGCCGCTCCG